>NZ_JAYFEZ010000023.1:0-2033 GCF_034863425.1 Mycoplasma sp. 21DD0573 | reverse complement strand
ATTGTTGAGGTGTTTTTCAATTTAACATAGTTCGAAAACTTTTCACCCTTATATCATCAAATGTAATCTTGGATAGCGTTTTAATCACCCAGTTACTCGTAAAATTCTTTCTTTTATTGCAAACAAAAAGTAGACATTTTTTATTTTCTGTCTACTTTTCTTATTCTAGTTTATTAAATGCGATAATCTCTTTTCAATGTTTAAAATGCTTAAAGATTAATTGCATCATTTTACTTTAAATTTCATATGAAAAATTAATCTTCCTAAATTATAAAACTCATAAATTGTCAAGTTTCTTAATAGTAGGCAGTTTGTCCAACTTATTAATTCTGGTATATGAAACTATAGCAATCACTCCACAAAATATAACTATTATTGAATATGTAATGTAAGTTCATAAGTATCCAGCTAAATTGTTAATTGCTGTAAGTGCAATTATTAATAATGAAGACATAATAATCCTGAACACTATCGATAACCCGTTTTGTAAATGGAACTTATCTTTTTCAAATAATTGATATGACTTACTATAAAATCCTGGTAAGAACATACTAAATACCAATTGTTGTAGTGCATTAATCGAAAAGTAACTAATTAAAATAAATTGTTTGTTTGAAATGAATGATAATGAAATTCAAATGATGCTCAATATAAACATTCCAAAAATTATTCATCTAAGATCAATTTTTACTTTGTATTTATTTAATAAGAAAACAACAATTACACCAACTAGACTGAATAGAGCTAAAACAATTGTGAAATAGAAACTTCAATCCTCATATTTATAATCACCAACTCATTTGAAAAATTGAATAACTCCTGATTGTTTAGGAAATAAGAATATTCCAATTACTAATGATGATGATAATATGAATATTCATGAAAATAGCTTAAATTTAGAACTTAAAATCTTATGTGATTTATCATTTGCTTTTGCTTTATCCACAAAAACAGTCATTTCTGGTTTAGTTTTTAAACTTCAATAAAGTAAACCGGATAATATGTAAGTTACCATATTAAAAATAACTAAAGAATAGAAAGGTAAATACTTATAAAGAAGAAGTGACAATATTGGAGATAAAACTAATCCAATTGATATGGCAAATGAGTTACCGATGTTAAATTTATTTAACTCATTTTTATCTTTTGCTAAAAAGTAAAGAATATTCTTAAGGTGTATAAATCTATAGGAATGAACAGTTCCTAAAAGTGTACTTGTCACAATTAAAACAATTGAAAACGTATGTGTAGATAAATTATTGATAAATGCAAAATAAGTTCCTAAAGGTATTATCAACAATATTGAACTAGCAATATCACAAATAAGAAGAGCAACTCTATCAGGAAGTAACTTAACAATTTTTGACGAGATTGCATAAATGATCAATGATGGTAATTGTACTAATAAGTACAACAATGTAACTAATCAGAAATCACCAGTTATTTTGTAAATATATAAACTAGAAGCTAATTTAAATGCTTCTGACCCGATTGATGATAATGAAATACTACTTATATATTTTCATAAGTTAGCATTTAAGCTTCTAAATAGTGACATAATACCCCTCATTAATGTATGGTATTTAATTATACATTCATTTATGCATCCGAGATGAAAAAAGGAATCTTATATCTGATATTCAAGGAAATTTAAGCTTAAAAAAGCAAAACAAATACTAAAGCCATTTTAGTTACATTTCTATAATAAGCATCAAAAATAAGTTAAATATTTTTGAATAATTTGTTTTATTTTACTTAAAAAGAATATAATAAAAGTAAGGAGATATATTATGAAAAATGCAAAATTAATTTTAAGCATCTTCACTATAGGAAGTTTAAAACAAAAAATGCAAGAAAACAACCAAGACTGTTTAAATGTAAAGATAAATTATAGACTGGCGACTAAATTAATAATTTAATCTTAAAGAAAGAAGGTTTACAATAATGTTAAGAAAAAACTGATTAAAGTTTTCAACACTTAAACTAGGACAAGAAAAGTAGACAGAAAATAAAAAACTGTCTACTTTTTGTTT
>NZ_JAYFEZ010000022.1:0-2293 GCF_034863425.1 Mycoplasma sp. 21DD0573 | reverse complement strand
AAATTGAACTTGATTAACACAAATCAGAATAGCTTAAATAGCTGTTCTTTTTTATATAAAAAAACACCTTAGTAATTACTAAAGTGTCTATGTGCAAGTGAAATAAGTATTATTTACCTTCTTTGATTTTAGTTCATTTAGCTACAAAATCAGGTATTGATTTGAATTCTGATAATTCAAAGAATGTTTTAGATGGAATGAAGTATTTGTAAACTTGATCAAGTTCTTTAATGTTTGTTTCATAGAAACCATTTTTTGGTTTAACTTGATCTCTTCTAATAATGTGGAATGTAGTAGGAATTGCAAAATCTTCAGGATCAACAAATGCTTTAGCTTGCTCTAATGATAAGTTGTAAGCTGATCTAACAAATGCAAGTGTCGATAATAGAACGGTTGATGAAGCTTGAATTCCGAAGATATGTGTTTTAGAATCGTTGTTAAATGTTTCGTTGAAGAATACTGACTTACCTGAATCAGCTTTAGAGTGATCAACTGCGATAATATTTTCTCAAGAAACTGAAGAGTCAAGAATAATTGCTTTATTGTTATCTCCAAATAATGTTCTAATGTACTCGATTGATTCATCTTTTGAATAAACTGGGTGCATTTTATACATATAGTTGTATTCGGATTCAGGGTATTTAATTTTTATAGCATTAATGAAACTTATAATTTCTTCTCTATTTTCAGTAAGTTCTTTAATTCTTCATTTTCCATATAATGGATCAGTTTCAACTTTTGTTTCGTATTTTCTAAATAATGATGAACCCATAAATACTAAGTTCTTCTTAGATGAATCATAATGTTCTTTTCCATGAATTACAAAGTCAAGAGCATTACGAACCTCTAATCTATTTAGTTTTTCATATTCAGTGATTGCTTTTTCCATTTCTAATTTATCATTTTTGAAAATTTGAGAATAATCAGTTGGATAATCTTTAATTGATAATGATAAATTAGCCTTATCTAAAGCTCTAAGTTGCTTGTTGAAATATTCAATGTATGAACCATCAAAGTTGTAAAGTTTAACTTTGTCTGTTAATTGGAAGTAGTATCTATAGTCAATTGTTTGTTTTTGAGTTCTTTGCATCTCTTCAAATGAAGCTGCGATTTCATCTTTTGAAAGATTGCTTGAATTTCTGTTAGCTCAACTTTGATATGAAGTCTCAACAAATTTATAAGGTTGTGCATTTCCATCTGATAAAAGTACTATTTTATTAGCGTGTTCTAGAACATAATTTCTAACTTCTGTTGGTAATGATGGGAATGAAATGTCCGGAATGTAGAAGTCAAATTTATTTACACCTGCATCTGTATATGGTTTTAGGTAAGTTAATAATTCTTTTAATGTTCTTGGAAATACATCGTATTTTTTGTTAGCATCATCGTTTAATGATGGATTCATATCTTTTAATTGTGATGCAACCATTAATTTACCATTACCAATGTTGTATTGACCTGGTGTTTGTAAAACGTCTCCATATTTTTGGAATAAATAGTCAAAATTAAATCTTTGAGTCCCTGTGTTTGCCTTATCATAAACTGAATTGTCTATTAAAAATAGCACATCGTTAAGTGAATCTTGATTTCTATTCTTGTAGTTTAATTCACCTAACATTAACATAAATGCAGAGTTGAAATATTGAGCTGCGTTTCTAGACATAAACACAGTTGGAACTGAGTTTTCAGCTGAATCAACAATCTCGTTAAAGAATTGTTGATATCTTGGATTAAGTGGCTGAGCTTTAATATTTTTAAGAAAACCTTTAATTAAAATTTCTTTTGAATATGTAAGTTTACTATCTTCTTTTGATTCAAGTAAAACAGTGATTTTTAATGTTCCTTTATCATCGTCAGTTTGTGAAACTGAAATAGTTTTATAAATTACAAGCTCATCTGTTGATGGATTAATAGTTACATATTGACTGAGATTTTCTGTGTTTATAACAGATGGTTTTACATAACTATTAACAACATTATATGTAACATTAACCTTTGCTAATGGATTTTTTGTATAGCTTGGTGCTGCTGCACAACCTGCGCTGGTTGCAACAAGAGCAGTTAAAGGTGCGCTTGATAATATAAATAAATTTTTTAAATTTTTTATTAATCTTTTTTGTTTCATAATTAAATAATACAACTTTTAAAGTAATATGTCAAGTTTCAGGTTTCACCGAAACCATAGTCAGCAAGTCCTAAAAGCAAAAAAAAAAAAAAAAATAGGGTTCATAAAAGTGCATAAACTAGGACAAGAAAAGTAGACAGAAAATAAAAAACTGTCTACTTTTTGTTT
>NZ_JAYFEZ010000021.1:0-4327 GCF_034863425.1 Mycoplasma sp. 21DD0573 | reverse complement strand
ATCTTGAGGTGTTATGACAAATTAAACTTTTGTCCAATTTTTGTGTCCTAGTTTAAAGTCCTGCACAATTTTATTGCGCAGGTTTTTTATTAAAAATTAAAAAATACGAACTTAAACTTTCTTTTTTAAACTTTTTCAAAGAGTTATTTATGATTCATTTAAAACAAGTTAAATTCATTGAGAAAATCGAGCAAATTATCAGAATTTTTTTCAATTTTCGATGAAAATCACGACTTATTATTAAGCTGAATATTTTTTTCTTAAAACTCCTCCCACTAATTGTTTAAATATTTGCAAATTTTGACTAATTTTCATCAATTTTGCTTAATTAATTTAATTTATTAAATTAGTAAAAAATGGAAAAAGAGCACTTTTTCCATAAAAACTATCAAAAATTAAAAAATCAGATTTGTGTAAGTCTGATTTTTTTGAATTTTTCACATTTATGAAAAATCTAAAAAATTTTGCTAAAAAAATAAATATTTTTTAAATGCTTGTCTAATTTGGTGTAGAATTATGGTGGATAGTGGGAGGAAGTGGTAAATATGTACGGCGAATACTCAAGAAACATAGATGATAAGAACCGTGTGGTCATTCCACCGGTCTTCAGAGATGAACTCGGTTCGAAAGTTTTTGTTACCATCGGTTTTGATGGTAATGCTGAAATTAGATCAATCGAAGAATACAAAGCTTACATCAGAATGATTGAAGAAAATAATCGTTTTGATAGAAATGCACGTATTCTTGCAAGATACATTTTAGGAAACACTTACGAAATCGACCTTGATAATCAAAACCGTATCTCATTACCAAAAATTATCATTGACAAACTATCCATCAAAAAAGAAGTTATTTTCATTGGTGTAGGTTCAATTGCTGAACTATGATCAAAAGAAAAATACGATGAATTCAACAACCAATACTCTCTTGATGATATAGCAAATATCGCTCAAACTCTTTCAGGTCATGGAACAAAGTAAATTACATTATTCAGTTCTATTGAACGAAACAGTAGATTCACTGGATATAAAACCAGATGGAATTTATGTTGATTTAACTGTAGGAATGGGTGGTCACTCATCAGAGATATTAAAAAAACTTACAACAGGTCACTTATACGCTTTTGATAAAGATGATTATGCTTTAGAACAATCAAAAGGAAGACTTGAAAAAATAAGTAATAATTTCACACTTATTAAAAGTGACTTTAAAGATTTTGTTTCAAAATTACACGAACAAAATGTCTTTAAAGTCAATGGAATTATTGCTGACTTAGGAATTTCATCACCACAAATCGATCAAGCAGAACGTGGATTCTCATATAACAAGGACGCAAAACTTGATATGCGTATGAATCAAGCACAAGAACTTGATGCTTATTATGTAGTTAACTACTATGATGAAGATAAATTGGCTGAGATATTATGAAAATACGCTGATGTAAAACTTAATAAAAAAGTTGCGAAAGCCATTTGTAATAATCGTCCAATTAATACTACTTTAGAGTTAGTTAATGTCATAAAAAGTGCATATCCAGCTGCATTACTTAGAGAAAAAAATCCAGCTAAAGCAATTTTTCAAGCAATCAGAATTGAAGTTAACAATGAACTTGATTCATTAAAACAATTACTTGAAAATGCACTTGGTATGTTAGATACAAATGGAACTTTAAGCATTATTACATTCCATTCTATCGAAGATAAAATGGTAAAAAATGCATTTGCAGAAGTTACCAAATCTAAAATACCATCAAAAATGCCAATTCAAGAACAAAAAGAATTTATAACTAAATCAATCAAAGCTTCTAGACAAGAAATTGAAGAAAACAATAGATCAAGAAGTGCGAAACTAAGAATTATTAAAAAATTAAAATAAAGGAGTAATTATGAGCAAGTACATAGCAAACTATCATATAACAGATACAAATGCAGAATTTGTACTTGTTAAATATCAAAATGATAATTACTTCAATGTTTTAAGTCGTACTTCAGAATATAACTCATTTGACATTATAACTTTTGATGCGTGATATCAGCAAGCTGCTGTAGCAACAAAAACAGTTGTAAATGATAGTGAGCTAGAGCTAAATGTAATTTTTGATGACAATTTATTTGAAAACTTATCATTTTCAAGATTTATCAATCAATTAGATAATAACAACAATCTAATTAACTCTTCAGAGGTTGAAAAATCACTTGAGAACTTAATGCAAAAACACATTAAATTCTCAAACTTAGAGAATTTCATCTCTTCACCAACAATTAACTGAACAACAGTTAAAGGTGATATTAGCAAAGAATATGCAAATGTACCTACAGATAGAGAGTACACAAAAATTAGTCAAGTATTTTCATTATTTGACACAGGTTTAGATAGAACAAACTTAGAAACATTAAAAGAAATGTTCACTAAACCTTATTCAGGAACAAACTTAAGAGTTACTTTCTATCTTAAGTCACAATTAATTGCAAGTAGAATTGCAGATACAGCTGTTCAAAGTATTGCTGTAGATTTAAACAAAAATTATTTATCACTTTTTGTAGTTAAAAATGGAAAAATTTTCAACTACAAAAAATATGACAATATTTCATTAAATTACTTAGTTAATAAATTAGCAAATAATCTTAAGGTAAATAATCAACTAGTTGCCAATATGATTGATTACCACACAAGATTAGATGAATTTTCAAATGGATTTGATGAAGATGCTGAAGTTTACAAATTTGTTGTAGCAAAATACAATGAATTTAAAAAACACTTATCAAACTTAGTTTTAGATTTTTACAATCTAAATAGAAAACATTTAGATTTACCAAACTTAAAAAGCTTAATTGTAAATTCAGAAAATGAATTTATCGCAAATGATTTAAAAGAATCATTTAGCAACAATTTCAATCAGCTACGTGTTCAAAATTTATTAGCTGACAACGTTTTTACTTTATTTACTTTAGAAAACAAATTAATTCAGCAAGCTATTTTACAAAGTAACAATATGCTTATTGAAAAAGATCAAAACAACACTATTATTAGTAGAATAGATTATTCAAGATCAAAAAGAAATATCTTTGCAAGAATCTTTACAAACCTTTTTAACCATAAATAAGGAGTTAAAAAATGGATCAATTAACCCAAAATAGTCCATATAAAAAATGAGAGAACTTTAAAATCACCATCATTGGCGTTGGTGGTGCAGGAAATAATGCAGTAAATATGATGATTGATGAAAATTTGCCAAACATCAATTACATAGCTGCAAACACAGATTCTCAAGCATTAGAATACAGTAAATGTGAAAATAAATTAACTCTTGGAAAAAGTAACAATGGTTTTGGTGCTGGTTCAAATCCAGAACTTGGATTAGAACTTGCTAAAGAAAGTATTGAAGATATTAAAGAAAAATTAAGCGGTTCAAAAATTGTAATAGTAACTGCTGGATTTGGTGGTGGAACAGGTACTGGAGCAGCACCATTAATTGCTCAAATTGCCAAGGAGCAAGGTGCATTAGTATTAGGTATCATTTCTACACCATTCGCATATGAAGGTAAAGCAAGAAATAAAATAGCTACAAATGGTATTGAAAATCTTAAACAAAATACAGACGCATATTTAGTTTTATCAAACCAAAAAATTTCAGAATTGAACCCATCAGTTCCGAGTGCAGACTTATACAGATTAGCTAACGTAAGTTTAAAAAATATTGTAGTTGCAATTAATGACATTTTAAACAAAGTAGGATTTATCAACATTGACTTTGCTGATTTTAAAAATGCATTGACAAATTCAGGTAAATCAATCATTAACGTTACACAAGGTTCAGGAGAATCAAAAGTTTCAAAAGCACTTAACAAGCTTTTTGAACCAAACTATTATGATTATCCATTATTTGTACCTTCGAGATTATTAATTAACTTGCAATATGACCATAATACGACATCGGCTCAAATTCATGAAGCAATTATGGGTGTTTACAAAAAACTAAACATCGATGAAACTAATGAATCAGAAGCTATCAAAATAGGACAAGAAATTATCAATACACCACACAATGCAGGATTTTTCAAAATCACTGTAATTGGTTCAGGTGAAGATGAGCAAGTTAACAAAAACATCTATGTGCAAGAAGAAAAAGTTGAAGTTATAGAACAAATCAATGAGCTAGAAGACATCAGACAAGACACAATTATTCTTGAAGATGTCCAAGCTATTATTGAACAAGAAATCAAGTTACAAACTCAAGATACAGAAATTCTTAAAGTTGATGAAGATGCTGCAGATGCATCAAAAGAAAATCCTTCTATAGAATTATTAAACTACTTCAATATTCCGA
>NZ_JAYFEZ010000020.1:0-4485 GCF_034863425.1 Mycoplasma sp. 21DD0573 | reverse complement strand
TAAACAAAAAGTAGACAGTTTTTTATTTTCTGTCTACTTTTCTTGTCCTAGTTTACTAAACTTGATTAATTTCAAGTTTTTTTATTTGCTTCACCTAAATATGTTTACATATTTAAAGTATAATTATAAAGTATGAAAAAGGTAAAAGTATCATTAACTATTAATTCGAAAATCAAAGATGCAATTATTTTCGAAAAAGAAATGAAGCAGATTATCAAAAATTTTGCAGAATACTTCGGCATTAAAAAACAAATCATTGTTGATGTTTCGTTAGTTTCTCCTCAAAAAATTAAGAGATTAAACAAAGAATACAGAAACAAAGATTATGTAACTGACATCCTTTCATTTGGATTTGATGATAGTTCTATGTATGATGAACTTCCGTTTATTCATCTTGGAGAGTTAGTTATTTGTTGAAACAAAGTTGTAAGACAAGCAAAATATTTTGGACACTCAATTAAAAGAGAATTCTGTTACTTATTCACACACGGATTAGTCCACTTAGCTGGATATGACCACGAAATTGAAGAAGAAAGAATTCGAATGAATAAAATGGTTGATGACATTTTTAATCCTTTAAAAATAACAAGGAAAGAAGGTACAAATATGACATTTGAAAAATTAAAAGATTTACTTAAATATACTTATACACCATATTCAAAATTCCCAGTAGCTGCAATTTTGATTGGTGAAGATGGTAAAGAATACTACGGAGTTAACGTCGAAAACGCTGCTTATCCATCAGGTTTATGTGCTGAAAGAAGTGCTATGTTTGGTTCAGTAGCATACGGTGGAAAAGTAGGAACATTTAAAGAAATTCACATTATTAGTGGAAAAAATGAAATCATTAGCCCTTGTGCTGGATGTAGACAAGTTATGACTGAATTTATGCCTCTTGATGCAAAAGTTTACCAATACAGTAATGATGGAAAACAATTAAGAGTTAACACAGTTGAAGAATTAGTTCCATACAGCATCAGAGCTGAAGAAATTACAATTAAATAATTATGAAAATATGTTTTGCAAGTATTTTAGGAAGACCAAACGTAGGTAAAAGTAGTCTTCTTAATGCTATTATCGGCTACAATGTTGCAATTGTTACTAATGTAGCTCAAACAACCAGAGACCAAATTACAGGTATCTATACAGAAGATGATTTACAAATCATTTTCATTGATACACCTGGTATCCATAAACCACAAAATAAACTTGGTGAAGCTTTAAACAAAAATGCTTATGATGCAACCAAAGACATAGATGTTCTTTTATTCTTATCTCCTGCTGATGAAGCAATTGGTAAAGGTGATGAAATGATTTTAGAAAAAATCAAGCACGTAAAAAACAAGATTGCTGTTATTTCTAAGATTGACAAAATTAAAAAAGATCCTCAAAAGCTACTCGATAAAATCAAAGAGCTTAAAGAACATGGTTTTGAAACAATTATGTCTACTGATGTAAACGATCCTAAATCAATTAGCGCTTTAATTAGTGAAATTGAAAAATACTCTTACGACGGTGAAGCTCAATACGATCCTGAATACATCACAGACAAATCTATGCGTTTTATAGCAAAAGAAATCATTCGTGAATCTGCAATTAATGAGCTTTATGAAGAGCTGCCTCACTCAATTGCTGTTGAAGTTCTAGAATTTGAAGAATCTGAAGACAGATTAGATATTGATGCAATTATCTATGTTAAAAAAGCTTCTCAAAAAGGTATGGTTATAGGTAAAAACGGTGAAAAAATCAAAAAAATAGGTACAGTTGCTAGAAAGAAAATTGCACATCAATTCGATATTCCTACATCATTAACTTTAAAAGTTAAGATAGCTAAAAAATGAATCGATGATGCAGATGCACTTGAAAAATTTGGTTACTCTACTAAATAATTTTTACAGTTGGTATTTGTTAATTAATACCAACTTTTTATATTATTTTTGTGTTTTATCATACCTATTATTAAAAGTTTGCTAAAATATAACTAATATAAAAAGTTATTTTTTAAGCTAAAAAATAACTAAATATTAACTTTTTATAAAAATTAAGGGGGAAATATGAAAAAAGTATTAATTTTAGATGGAAATCTTTTACAAAATGAAAAATCATACTCAACTAACATTTTAAATTACATTGAAGAAGCACTTAAATCAAAAGAAAATCTATCAATCGAAAGAGTGGACTTATCAACTACAAAGCTAAATGAACATTTTTTAACTAAGCAAACATTTACAACTTATTACACAGATGTTGAGACAGATAAATGAATTCAAAAACTTAAAGAAACTGATTTATTAATCATTTCAAACCCAATGATTAACTTTGGGCCTAGTGTCATAGTTAAAAATTTCATCGATGCTATTTCAGTTGCTAATAAAACATTTAGTTACAAATACTCAAAGCAAGGTGATGCAATTCCTTTATTAACTAACTTAAATACAGTTATAGTTTCAACTCAAGGTGCACCACAGGGTTGATACACTTGAGGCAATCACTCTGATTGATTAAAAGGAACATTTAAATTCTTAACAGGTAATGATTCGAAAGAAATTAAATACTTTGGAACAAAAGTTTCTCCAATTAATCAAACTGAACCAAATCACGTTGATGAACACATCAAAGAACAAGTAAATCAAATATTTAACTAATCCATCATTTGGTGGATTTTTTATATTAAATAAAAAACATTCAGTTGCCTGAATGCTTGCATCTATAAGCCGTGTTCTGTCTAGGTCGACAATTTATCTAATGACTTAATGTCACTCCATTATTTTATTCAGTTCTAAAATAATGATTCCTCTACCAAAATTTGAGTTTCTAACTCGTGGAGTTTACCCGTTTCATATTTCTCGTCTCTGTGGCACTAGTCGTTTATACACATAATGCATAACCTAAGCTTATTTGGCTTAGCACGATCACTACCATCATCGCAGATGGTGTTAGCACGGACTTTCCTCTACATAAAATGCAGCTGTCGACTGATGCAAATATATAATAGCATTTTATTTATTTTATAGTCATAAAAATCTTAAAAATTCTTAAATTCATATAAATTAATGAGAAAAAACATTAAACTGTTATTATTATTTAGTTATTTTGAAAAAAATATAAAATATTGCTAAATAAATAGGAGACATAATGAATAAAAATAAGAAAAAAGTTAGTTTTTGAGAATTATTTTCATTTATTATCAAAGTTACTTTTATTGGATTTGGTGGAGGTAATGCCCTTTTACCAGTTATTAAAAAAGAAGCAGTTGATAATAAAAAATGAATAACTAACGAAGAAATGGATGATATTGTAATTGTTACAAATATGCTTCCAGGTGCTTCGGTTATTCAAACACTGTCATATATATCTATAAGTCTTTTAGGTAAATTTAAGGGAACCTTGGTTACTTTATTAGGAATATTACCTCACGTAATATTTGCATTTATTTTCTTAGTTATCTTGACTAAATACATACCTAGCGAGTACTTAAAAATAATTTCAGTCGGTGTACTTGTTTCAATTATTGCTTTTCTGATTGCATTTGCACAAAGATATATAAAGCAATCTAAACAATCACTCAAATTACCAGTTTGATTAATTATTATGCTCTTTTCAATTTGTGTTTCCTTGTTTGTTCCATCACCTTACAATTTACCAATTTTCTCAATTGTAATTTTCTTATTTGTCTTTGCTATAGTTTTTTTAGTAAATAAAAAGCACTTTATCAATAAGCAATCATTAAATAAATCGCTTGAGGAAAACGGGATTACCTTCATTAAAAAAGGAGGCAAATAATGCTGCTTACTGCTTTATTAGTTTGCTTACCTCTTTTAATTTTAATTTCGCTTTCAATCTTTGGTGGTGGTCAAGTTTTTATGCCGATATTCCAATGATTGTGAAACTTTTTAGCACAAGTTTTTGGGGCAAATATTGATGAAAATGCAATCAATAATGTGTTTGCAATTTCAAACACTACACCTGGTGTTGTGTCAACTAAATTTGCCTTTTTTACAGGTTACTTAGTTGCATCTGGTCAATGATGAGGTTATATAGCAGTTTTCTTAACTTATTTAATTTTCTGCTTACCAGCTATTATCATTATGGTAATTGCAATGAAGTATATTAAAAAATTTAAAACTAATACTTTCATTGCTAATATGTTAATCATTATGAAACCAATTGTTTCAGGAATAATTATTGCTCTTGCGATTCAATTATTCATCTCAATTTATGTACCTGAAATTTTCTTTAATTCATCTTCTAAAGGTTATGCAGGATGGACAAGCAATAATTATTTTGTGGGATACAAAAATATTCTGTTAAAAATCTATGTACCAATGGGTATTTTAGGTTCATATTACTTAGCTAAAAGAAGAATTTCTCTATTCTGAATTATTCTTATAAATATAGCAATTTCACTTATTTTATTTGCTCCTTATGCTGGATAATTAAAATCAAAAATGAACAGTGTTTTTAATAATTACACTGTTCATTTTT
>NZ_JAYFEZ010000019.1:0-6571 GCF_034863425.1 Mycoplasma sp. 21DD0573 | reverse complement strand
ACCACCACAAGGTGGTTTTTGTTTTAAATTTAAGGTCAAAAATCCAATCAAAATCACACCATTTTAACACACTTATTTTTTATGGTCTTACAAAAAATTTTTGCTCAAAACTTACCTCAAAAAAGTTAAAAAAATTAAGGCCAAAATTAATCAATTTAGTAAAATAGCATTTATGAAAAGTAAGGCGCTTTTAATTCAAATTTTACCTATATCAAATGTATTAAAAGTATTTAATGATATTGACTATTCAACTAAAAAATACTTACGTGAAGAATACATTGAAAACTTATTTGATACGGTCTCCCTTTTAAAATAGCTATTAAAACTATATTAAGGAAAGGAGATTAAAAATAATGGCTATTAAAGTTAAAAGAAAAAAAGATAAGCAACCAATTATTGAATTAATTGACGTTGTTAAAGAATTTCAAAATAAAACAGTTTTACATAGTATTAATTTACAAATTCAACCAGGTGAGTTTGTTACTTTATTAGGTCCATCAGGTTCAGGAAAAACTACAATTTTAAGATTAATCGGTGGTTTTGAGTGAACTACACGTGGTGAAATTAAATTCAATGGTTTAGACATTAAAGATCTTGAACCACACAAAAGAAATGTTTCAACAATCTTCCAAGATTATGCACTTTTTCCACACTTAAACGTTTATGGAAACATTGCATATGGTCTTAAACTTAAAAGAATTCCTAAAGAAGTTATCGACCAAAAGAAAGTAAAACTTCTTGAAGAATTAACTAAAAAATGAGATGCTTTAAGTCATAAAAAAATGGAACAACTTGACAAGTTACAAGAAAAATATGAAGAACAACTTGAAAACTTAAAAGAAGGAACATACCAATACAAGAAAATTCAAAAATGACTTGATAACTCAGACTTCGTTTATTCATATTGAGAAAGTTACACAGCATTAAAAGTTGAAGCATTCCAAAACCTACACTTCAAACGTAGAATGACAAGGCAAGAAATGGATGAAAAAATTAACAAAATCATCGATCTTGTAGGTCTTACAGGAAATGCTGATAAAGCTATTTCTGAACTTTCAGGTGGTATGAAACAACGTGTTGCATTAGCTCGTTCACTTGTTATTGAACCTGAAATCTTACTTTTAGATGAACCACTTAGTGCACTTGATGCAAAAATTAGACAAAAAATGCAAGTGTTATTAAGAAGTATTCAACAAGAATTAGGTCTTACATTTATTTTTGTTACTCATGACCAGGACGAAGCTCTTGAACTTTCAGATAGAGTTGCTGTTATGCGTGATGGTGTTATTGAACAATATGACACACCTAAAAACATCTACGACTATCCAGTTAACATCTGAGTTGCTAAATTTATCGGTGATTCAAATATCTTCGATGCTAAATTCACAAAACAAGGCAAAATTAAGATATTAAACAAAGAGTTTAAAACAATTCACGAAGCAGATGAATTTGAACCAGGTGAAGTACTTGATGCACTTATTAGACCAGAAGATATTGACATTTACTCAGAACCATCTAAAACTTCAAACAAATTATCAGGACACATTTCTGACATTTCTTACAGAGGAAGCTACTACTACATTAAAGTTGAAATTGATGAACAAACAGTTATTTATGTAGAAACATCTAAGAAATTTGAACTAGGTGAAAAAGTTTACTTAAGTTGAACAATTGACTCAATCCATTTAATGCGTAAAGACGCTAAGTGAGATTATTCAAATAATGAATTCCAAAACTAATAAATTCAACTTCACTTTTGATAAAAAAACACATCTAGTTTGACCTTATTTCCTAATTGCGCTCTTACTTATTATTCTTCCAATTATTTTAATTGTGCTTTATGCACTTATTCCAAACGAAAGTTTTGATAACTGAGTTTTAATCAAGTCATCAAGTACTTGAAAAATTATGGGACGTTCATTATGAATCGGATTAGCGGCATCAATGTTATGCTTAATCATTGGATTCCCATATGCTTACTTTGTTTCAACATCTAAATCTAAGATTTTCAAAATTTGTGCACTTAGTTTAATGATTTCACCACTTGCAATTTTCACAATTGCTAGAATTTATTCAATTAAAGCCTTATTCTTAGGTATTATGGCACACAACACAAAAAGTTTAAACAATGAAGCATTTATGGTATTTGGACTTATGTACCTTAACTTGCCTTTAATGATTATGCCTTTATACACAGTGTTTAAAGATATGCCAAAAAACATCATTGAAGCAAGTCACGACTTAGGTTACAATCAAACTCAAACAGTTTTCAAAGTTATCATTCCATATGGTATTAGAGCTATCTTAAGTGGTTTTGGTATGGTGTTTCTTGCATCTGCTACAACCTTTGTTATCTCAGCAAAACTTCTGCCAGATGGTTCACAATATCAAACAGTTGGAGATATTATCAACTCAAGAGCAAACCCAGGAAATAAATTTGACTTAGCAGCAGTTTCTGTTTTAGTTATCGTGGTATCTGCTATTTTCTTAAGTATTTATGGAATTATTTTAGTAACTCCTAAAATGATTTTCAGACTTAAAAAAGGAGCGCACTATGAGTAAATTCTTAAAAAGATCTTATATTTTCATCATTTTAGCAATCGTTTATATACCGCTTTTATTTGGAGTTATTTACTCATTTAACCAACCGACACCAAAAGGTCAATTCAACCCGACTTGAACTAAAGGTACATTTGACAACTGACTTCATTTATTTGATAACAACAGAGCGATGTCGCTTGTAAATAGCTTACTTTTAGCGCTTATTGTAAGCTTTTTAGTATGTACAATTTCACTTGTAACTGTATACGCACTATACAGACAGAAGAACAAAATTGTTAGATCATACGTAAGCTCTACAATTAATATTCCTCTTATTAACCCAGACAACATTACAGCTATTGGACTTGTTCTTGTCTTTGGTATCTTCTTTGGAGTTATTCAAACAGATAGCGAAGGATTTGGACGTGTTGTAGTAGCTCACACAATTATGACACTTCCATATGCGATTTCACTTATGTTACCAAGAAGTGAAAAATTCAACAACAACCTTTACGAAGCAAGTCAAGATTTAGGATACTCAAAATTAAGATCTTGATTCAAAACTTACTTTGTTTATATGATCCCTTCAATTATTATGTCTGTAATAGTAGCTTCTGTTCTTTCGTTTGATGATTTTATAATCACTAGAACAGTGTCTAATATGCAAACAATTGGAACTGATTTATACGCAGGTTCATTTGAGCCTTGAGGACTAATTTTTGGTGCTATTATCCTTGTATTAACTATTATCGGAAACATTATTTACGTTGCAGTTAAGAAAGGTAAGAAATAATAATGAAGAAAATTATTAAAACATCATTAATTAGTGCTGGGATTTTAACAATGGCAGCAGTAGGAACTGGTTTAATTGTTTCAAAAGCAATTAATCATTATAAGCCACCTTTTTACAACTTTAGATCATATATGTCAGATGATAATAAAGAGAAATTAAGAGATGTATTCAGTTATGCTGAATTTAACGAAGTTAATGAGTTTAATAATGCAATAATCAACCACAAAGCAGCTGCAGGAATCAGTGGAGATTTCCTAGCTGCATCACTTATTAAAAAAGAATGCTTGCAAAAAATTGATTACTCAATTTTACTTAACAAACCTGAACTTAAAAACGACAGAGAAAAAACAAAACAATATCTTAAAAACATTATCAAATCAGAAGTTTGAGAGCATCTTGAAGATTACAACGAACAATTAAAGACTAAATTTAATGGTGAAAAACTTAAAGATGAAAAAGGTAATTACCCTGAACTTTGAGAATACTTTTTCCCTTACTTTTCTCAAGACATGGTAATTGCTTACAACATTAAGAAAAAACCAATTGCACCTGAAAAGAAAACTGAAGACGATGCAATTAATCTTGATTTATACGCTGATAAATTTAATAATGGATATGAAACAAATTCTATTATCAACTCACTTAAAATAGTTGCTGATAATGGATTTGATTCTTGAATCATCACTGACGCAGTCAGAGATAACTTGTTATATGGTTCATCTTATTGAACAAATGCAGATGGAACTCACAGTGCTGATCAATTCACTGGCGCAGTTACAAAAGAAACATACAAAGGTCTAATTGATTCATTTGTTTCACTTATTAAAGATGGAACAGGTTTCCCAATTGGACACAAAAACATCTCATTTCAAGGAGATGGACTTGAATTATTAAATAACTTAATTAACCCTAAAAATGATATCAATGCAGCTATTATGTACAATGGCGATGCTATTGATGCATACTATGGAGAAGATAACTTCCCAGGTATAGTCGAAGATCGCGAAATTAGAGTTATTAAACCTAAAGAAAACATTTTATTAGTCGATGGACTTATCTTATCTAAAGTTAACACAGAAGAATCAAACAAACTCTACTTAGAAACAATTAGAGATGGATTCTTAGATAACTTACCAGAATTAGCAGAACAATTCGACCACATCGATAAAAAATATCCAAAACAAGAATTCGGTCTTAAAAAACAATTATTCATTGAGCACGCTGTTGCACAAAGATGAAAAATCCTTCAAACAGGAACCGAAGATTCACCAAGTGCATTTAAAGAATTAGCTACTGATAAATTCGTCGAGCTAGGTCTCATAGACGAAAACGAAAATCAAGACAAATTAAATAACGTAATTATCAAATACGCTGACTTACTTGATTTATCACTTCCTGCTAACAAAGAATACTTAGATAAGTATCTTGAATTAAATGCAGAACACAACAAATTCTTACATCATGAACGTGAAGAAGATGTTGACCTAGACGATAGAATTAACATCTATCCTTACAGACTTAAAGATTACTTTAGCAAAACAGAAAACTTAAACAACTTCTTTACACAAGTTGCAACTGATATTAAGAACTTTACATATCCAGAAGCAGATGAAGAAGCTTCAGCACTTTCATTACCTGAAAATGCAGATGACGAAATTAAAGTCTTATTTGCATTAATTTTTGAAAATGAAAAAACATTTAAAGAACAAAAACATGAAAATGCAGAAATTACAATTGAAAAATTGTCAGACTTTATTAAGTTTTATATTGCAAAAGTAATTTCATACCTTGATTTAAGTAATGAAGATGTTATTGGTGCATACAAAAACTTAACAAATTTCAATTACATTAACTATGTTCCTTCACAAGCAGTTGATTATGAATTGGTGCTTAGAAACTACTTTGCTTCAGCTGAAGATGGAATAGATGCTAACGTAATTGATATTTATGAAATCAATAATAGTTCAGCAATTCACAAATCACTTCAACCAACTGATGATGAACTTTCATCAAGCACAAGCACATATTACAATGAAAAAACTAAAGGGTAGTCAGCAATGACTACTCTTTTTTTACAGCTTGCACACTATGGCAAAAGAAAAAAGCAACCAAATTTGGTTGCTTAATTTTCTAATTAAAATACATATAAATTATCATACTTTTTAACATTGAATCTAGGTTTTAAGAATTGTTTTGAAGACTTACCAAATGATAAGAATTTCTTACCTTTTCCAAAATTAAAAATAATTTTATCTTGAAGAATAAAGATACCAGCACATGCATATAAGTAAAGCGCTCCTAATGCAATTAATGTAAACACATTAAATGGTCATTTCATTAATGGACCAATTAAACTTGAGAATGGATTATATTTGTCTTTTCCTACATAAATGTAATTGCTCTTTCAAGCACTTGGCGCTAAGTCATCAAGTGCTCAGTTTAAGAAGAAACAAGCTACAACAAGTAATCCGAATATTGCAAGTGTTCTTAAGATATCTGTATTTCTCATTGAATATGGATATACAATAGAAACAATAAATGTAGAAAGCAACATAAATACGTGAAGTGCCATTAAATCATAGAATATGTAGTTATCGTAGTAAATATGGAACTCGTATTCTTTACCTTTTTCATAGAATTTACCAAATGCTGTAAATGTTTCATCAGGTGTGTAAGTTATCTTAACATCAGGTAATATAAGCGCAATAGTTGCACCAAGGAAACTAAGTGAAATTAAATATTTCATTCATTGTGGTTTATTTAATAAAAGCACAATACCAATTGAAATTCCTAAAATTCTACACATATGAAGTGGTATAGTTTCTCATTTACCTGGATATTGTGTAACTCCAAACACAATAGCTCTAGCAGCGATAAATGCAAGCGTTAATGCTCCTGCAGTTCTAATTAATATTTCTTGAGTTTTTGCAGAAACATTTTTACGCTTAATTGCTTCGTGTATTTGTCTTTTGAAGATTCAAATAACGAAAATAATCAACATAGCAATAACTCAAGATAATCTAAGACCTAAATTAGTTTGAGCTAGCATTGTCTCTGATATTTGACCTCCACCGGTTCAAGATCAGAAACCAGGTTTTAAGAAAAAATATTTTTCTTCAAAGTTCATAATTCTCCTTTAAAGGTTTATAAATTATCCAATAATTATAATAATTTATGTATAAAACCTGAGTTTCCAAGTTGGAAGCTCATTTTTTATAATTTTTAAACTCTACTTAT
>NZ_JAYFEZ010000018.1:0-10110 GCF_034863425.1 Mycoplasma sp. 21DD0573 | reverse complement strand
TGATTCAATTATTGAGCACGGTGTGAATGTCTTACTGTTGTTTTTTGCGTTGTAAATTTATCGT
Organism: Mycoplasma sp. 21DD0573; assembly: GCF_034863425.1. Classification (NCBI taxonomy): domain Bacteria; kingdom Bacillati; phylum Mycoplasmatota; class Mollicutes; order Mycoplasmatales; family Mycoplasmataceae; genus Mycoplasma; species Mycoplasma sp. 21DD0573. Next base: position 10,046 of record NZ_JAYFEZ010000018.1, on the reverse strand, counting down.
GTAATGTAAATCCTAATTGGATTGAGAATAGTGTTAATGAAATTGATTGTCATACTAATCCACCAATAGCTGATGTTATTGGTTTCTTAGGAGTTGAGTTAATATTAATAAGTATTAATAAGATTCAGTAAACTATTCAAATAATGTTGTTTACAACATATAAAACATACATTCAGTATGAAACACCTTGTCATTGTTTTGTTTTAAACGATGTTATTAACTGAGGTAAGAAAGCAAATGTAGTAAATGCTGGGAAAATGAATCCCATAGCAGTTGAAATTGAATCATGTAATTTTCCAATTATATATGGATCTTCTTGACTACCAGCTCTACCATAATCAATAATGTAAAATACAGTAAATATTCCAGCAATAATTCATGTAGCTAAAACAGCAAGATATCCTTGTAATTTTTGTTTATTAGTAAATTCTTTTTTGTAGTAGTAAAGTAAACCTGTCATAATTCCGTTTACAAGTACACCCACTCCATCTGCGACCATAACAGTTATGAAATTTTCATTATTCTTATCTGTTGCACCTCAAATTACTCAAAGTAAAATCCCAATATGGAAAATTCAGAATGACACAAAGTTAACAGGACCTGTCTTTTTATCTTTAAGAATTTTCAATAATTGAGGAATACTTAATGAGATAACAGTAATCGCGCAAATTCATTTAACAATTCCAAATGCAGTTTCTAATGCAGTTAACATAGTACTCCTTTCAAATATAAATTTTGTCCTTTAATATGATGTATATTTTATATTATTTTTTATTTTAAGTAAATTAAAATAAAAAAGCACAAAATTTACTTTTGTACCTATGTATATGTGTTAAAAGTTTTCTGAAATGAATTGCCCAATTGTGTCTGTGTCATTATCACCAATAACAAAGTTAGCAGCTGATTTTGCTTCAATTGTTGCATTTCCCATAGCTACACCCACGTGCGCTTCTGAAAGCATATGAACATCATTTCCACTATCACCAAATGCTACAACTTCATAATCTTTTAATTGTTCTAATTCAACAATTTTCATAATTCCAGCTCACTTAGAAATGTTTTTAGGATTAATATCTGTGTAAACTGAGTTTGTTAAGTAAACTTCACAATCAAAATCTTTTAAACTACTCGTAATGTTTTCTGTAGCTTCTTTAGCATTGTGTTCTTGGTTTCTCATAGCCATTTGAGTTATTTTTGTTTCAGGATTACTGATTGCTTCTTTTACTTCTTCAATTGTAGCTTCATTAAAAATGTTCATATTTTTAACTTGCTGTGGTGACATTCATTTTGGATAAGTTCCATTAGGTAAAATTGAACCATTATAGTTATTTCCATCAACTGAAAGAACTAAATCATATTTAAGTGCATGTGAGTGAACTGTATCTAACATTTCTTTTGATAATTCACCTAATGTGTATGTCGTATTAGTTTTCATATTGTGAACTAACGCACCATTTGAACACACTAAATAATCAACAAATTTAAATGTATCGTGATTTAATGCAAGCATCTTGACTAAACCACGACCTGTTGCGATAACAATTTTATTTCCTTTAGCTTGCTCTTGAAGTAAAACTTCTTTTGTTGAAGGGTGAATTGTTTCGCTTTTTGTAAATAATGTACCATCTAAATCGAATGCAAATATTTTTGTCTGCTGCATAATTTTATTCTCCTTGTTCTTTGTACGGAATTACGTGAATGTGTGTGTGAAACACAACTTGTCCTGCTTCTTTACCTGTGTTGATTAATATTTTAAAACCTGGGATGTTGTTATCTATAACTCTTTGTTTAGCTAACATTCTAGCAACTTTCATAGCATGTAAGAAAGTTGTTTCATCATGTTCTAAAATATTAGATTTTTGCTCTTTAGGAATAACTAAGAAATGTCCTTCTTGTTGTGGAAATGCATCTAAAATCGCAATAACAACATTATCTTCATAGATGATGTTTGAAGGAATTTCTCTTTTAATTATTTTTGTAAAGATTGAATCATTCATTATTTAAGACCTGCTGTTTTATCTTTAAGTTCATCTATAGATGAAATTTTGTAACCCATTGTAATGTAAGCTGCTTTTGCATTTTTGTATAAGTTTTCATCACTGATTGAAATGAAGATAGCTAACTTATCTAATGAATCTTTGTAAATTGTTTGATCGAATGATAAAACTGTTTTTTCTTCTTTTGTTCCGTTTTCACTTGCATCAACTGTAATTTTTTTAGCAACTGGAACAATTTTAGCAAAGTAAGCTACTTCAACTTTTTTACCATCTTTTGAAACAGGAATTGGTTCAGCTAATTGTCCATTTTCATCAATTGAAACTAATTTACCATTTGTTAAGTTATAGAAACCAACTAAATTTTCAGGTGATGTTACTTTTAATAATTCATCAACAGTATAGTCTGATTTGTAAGGGTTAGATTTAATACCTTGGTATCCACCCATTGTAGCTTCAAATTCAGCTTTAGCAGGAACATTATTGAAAATTAAATCTGCTGTTGCAATGTTTTGAGCTTCTTTAGAATTCTTTAATAAGTTATTGTAATCTAAAACGTGTTTAATAACTTTATTAGCATCTGTATACATTTCATTTACATTGTCGTTTGTGTAATTTCATAATTGAACTGTTTTATTTGAGATAACATATTTAATTAAGTTAAATTGCTTGTTATCGTATTTTTTACCATATAAATTAAATGAACTTGGATCGATTTTTTCTAATACAACAACATCTGAAATAAAGAAGTAGTTTTTAACTAAAAGAAGTTTATTAACTGTGAAAGCTACATTTGTATTTTCATTGTTGTATAAGATTTGGAATTGTTCATTTGTTAAGTTAATGTTGTAAACATCTCTATATAAAGCGTTCAATGCAGCTAATTCAGTTTCATTGAAAATTCCGTTTGATTTTCACTTGTTTAATTGAGTAGCTAAATATAAGTTATTCTTTTGTGTTTCTGTAGCTAAAAATCCTTTGTAAGCAATTAGAGCTTCATTAAAGAATTTTTCATTTGAAAGTAAGTTTGTATCTTTTTCAACTTTGTATTGGTCTTGTAAAACTGATTTTAATCATAAGTTTTCTGCAATAGTTGAAACTGCAGGTTTATCAAATAAAATTACTTGTTTATTTTTTTCTTCTGTGTTTTTATCAACTCCACATGAAAGTGCAACTAATGGTGTGAAAGCAACTGGTGCTAAATATAAAGATTTTTTAAATATATTCTTCATTATTATTTGCTCCCTTCATTTTTTTCGAAGATTGAATAAACTAAGTCATTAATAACTTCGATAGCTTTTTTATCGCTATATACATTATCGTTATGGTTGTAAACTATTTTTGTAAGACCTTTATCAACTATAAAGTTGTAACTGTTTCCATAGTTTAATTGTTTTTGAATGAACTCACTTACTGATGTTAATACCGAAATTAATTTGCTTGTGTCTTCTCCACTTTTTACACTAGCAGCTTTTGCTTGTAAGCTTGTTACATCAGCATCTGTATAGTTTGCTCCTGTAGTTGTATTTGTTTTTGTTTTAAGTTCTGCAACAAATTTTTCATCGCTTAAAGCTAATGAAAGAATTTGTGAACTTGATAAGTTATTTGAAATTTGTGCAGGTGTATTGAAGTATGAAACATTTCCTAAAGCTAAGTTTTTAGCATCCTCAGCAATAAATTGTTTGAATTTATCTAATTCTGTAATTTGTGAATATCTTACAATTTGCACATTACTATCTGTAATTATCATAAATGCATCTTTCATATCTGATAATTTAAACACATAAGGAATTAATGGGTTATTTGTTGTTTGTGCATCTTGCACTTTTGAAAACATATAGTCAGCAATAACTTTGTTAATTGTGTTAAATCTTGATGGTTCAAATTTTAAGTCTTCTAACTTCTTATCGATTTGAACATCATAATCTTTAACAATTTTTGCTGCTTCATCAAAGTTTCTAGCTGATGTTAAATCAGGTTGCTCCATAACGTTTAAAGAACCTTTGATTGCATCAATTAATTCTTTTAATGAGAATTCAGGTAAGTTATTTTGTTCGTTAGCAAAAATTGAAGTTGCATTTACACCTAATGCAAGATCTAAATCTTTAGTAAATAAATTGATGTTTGATGTTAAACCTGGTGTTGCTAATTTTTCAACATCAGAATTTGTGATCGATGATAAGAAGTTTTTATATTTTTGAACTCTACTTACAAATTCTTCTTTAGTTTCATTTTCTTTTTGGAATGCATATTCTTCTGCTTTATTAAATTTTGTTAATGATGCAACGTTTGATTCTGCAATAAATGAATCAGCTGTTGGAGTTACATTTCATTTTAATAAGTTAAATAATTTCACTTTGTCATCGTCAGATGAAATTTTTCATGGATAAACTACATCATTTTTAGAAATGGTTCCTGCTAATTTGTAAACCGTAGGAATGATGATGTTATTTTTGTTGAAGTATTCAGAAATGAATTTTGCTGGTGATTTGAATTCTGTAATGAATGATTTTGTTGTTAATAAAGTAACTTTTGTTGAATCTGCTGATGGAGAAAAGTAATTAAGATTTTCTTCTAAATATGGGAAAACTTTATCACCTTTACTGAATAATTTAATTGGTTCACTGTTTTCACCTTTAACTTTGTTTCCGTTTTTATCAAGTTTATAAATATCTTTTGTAGCAGTTCTATTTACAAATGTTCTATCAACAACTTTGTATTCTAATTGATATCTACGTGTAGCGATTTCTTCAACTTGTTTGAATAATAAGAAATTTGTTGCATCTGTTTCATTAGCTGAATTTCCGTATTCATCTTTTTTAAGTTCTTCAAAAAATTGTTTTTCTCAATTTTGGAAACCATAAACTTTTTTGAAGTTAACTTTTAAATCTTCAAATTTAGCTTTAATTTGTCTTTTGATTTCATCTAATGATTTAAGTTCGATTGAATTATTAACTTCTTCATTATTTTGTAATGAACTATTGTAAATGTTTTGATATTGAATTGATGCTTCAACTTCTTGTTCATACATATAGAAAATTGCTTCTCTGTATGCATTTTTGATTTCTTCTGAAACTTCTTGACTTTGTGATTTTACTAAATCTGTTAATTTATCAACTGTTAATGAGTTAAGTTCATTACCTTTTGCATCATTAACAACAAAAGCAGATTCTTTTCCATCAACTGGTTGAATGTACTTGACCTTTGTAGTTGTAATTGTTAAAGGAATTGTAATAGATGCAATAACTCCAACTGTTAAAGCAGAAAAAATACCGATTAAGGTTTTAGATCTTTTTGATTTGTTAGTTGAAGTTTTATGTTTCTTCTCATCGTGTCTATCATTTAACTCAACTAAACGTTCAAAGAATGATTTTTGTCTTTTAGCCATTAATACCTCTTAGTTTTATAAAATTTATTTATTATGTAATAATAAATATTGTTTTAATTATATCAAATTTAATTTATTATAATTTCACTATGAAACAAGCAGAAATTAAAAATGTTTTTGAGGAATTACTCAAAATTAGTAAGGAAGAAAAATTCATTTTCTCCCTATTCTCTAGCACTTTAAGTCAAATTAAAGAGAAAAAAGAGTTAACTAAACCAATTCAAATTGTGATTGATGTTTATGTATTTTTGAAATTAAAAAACAAGTTTCCTGAGTTAATAAACATCTCTAATAAAATGAATAAAAACGAGAAATTTCTGCCTATTTTTTCTTTAAATAACACTGATATTATCCTTAATTTGCTGATTCAATCAACTGATAATAATGCTAAAAAGATTAATTTAGCTAAGAAAATTGTTGAAAAAGAAAATAACAAACAAAACCAATATTGTCATGAATTAATTGAAGTTTTGTTTTCTCAAAACCCAAATACAAGGTTTTTAATTTCTAGAGATAAGGAAGCTAAACTAGTAATTTCTAGAGTGAAAAATCTTAACCCGAACTACTATGATGTAGTTGAATTTGATGATTTAAAACTTCCTTATTTTCATATAGAAAATGTTGATTTAGATTAAAAATACCACCTGAAAAGGTGGTTTTTAATTTTTATTTTTATAAAAAGGTATAAAAAAAGCAGCGGCTCCCTATTTTCACTGTAAAGCTATCTTCGGCACTAAAGGGCTTAACTACTGAGTTCGGAATGGATTCAGGTGATCCCCTTTGCTATAACCACTGCATATATTATAGCACTATTAAAATAAAGTCAAGTAAATTTTTTATTTTTTTAATACTTATTATTTAAATGAAAAAGTTATTTATCGAGTTTTCTTATTTATGAATTTCTCTTTAAATTTCTTAGAATGTATGAGCTTGTGAATAATTAATGTTTGCATAATTGTTCATATTGAACCGAATAATCAATAAACTTGAACACCAGCTGTAAAGATTAAGGTAATTGCTGTGAACACAAGCATCATAATCTTTTGTGTTCTTTCAGATTTCTTAAGTGCTTCAGCTTCTGCAATTGTTGTTTTACGTTTCATTTTCTTACTATTAAGAAGTCTTGGTAAGAAGCTTGAAAGTAATTGGAACCCAACAACAAGTATTAAAATTCATAAGTAAACTCATTCTCCCTCAAACAATCTCTTATATGATGTTGAGGCGAAGTTAATACCAAGCCATGTTGTTTGTTTGATTTCAGGAATACTTTGAATAACTCTTCACATAGCAAGGAAAATCGGCATAGTAAGTAACATATTTCCAAATTGGTCTAATGGATTTATGTTGTATTTTGTATATAAAGCTTGAATCTCTTGATTTTTCTTAAGTTTCATAGCTTTATTATCTTCTAAACCTTTATATTTAGCTTCAATAGCAGCTTTTTTGTATTTAAGTTCTTCCATTACCGATTGCATTACAGTTGTTCTAAATGTAAATGCAAGTGTAATAAGACGTGAGATAATGATTGCAACTATAATTGAGATAACAGAAGCTCATCCAAGCATATCAGGCATTGATTGACGCATTGATTGCACCAACACTGAAAGTGGATATACTAATAAACCGTAAAATGGTCCATATTTTCAAGCTTCACCTCAAGTTGTAATAGGTTGTAATGGTAAATCACCTCTTAAAGGAAGTGTGTTAATGTTTTCAGAATAAAGAATATTTGTATTGTAGTCATATTTATCAGTTCTATTTAATTTGTATTGATTTTGAACTTGTTCTCTTCTTTCTTTATATTCTTCAGAAGATGTGTTAGGAACTTCTCCATTAAAGAATCCTAATTCATTCATGTATGACTGCATTGTATTTTGATATTCAATAAGCAATTGGTATTGTTCTTGAGTTAAGGTAAATAATGTGTTATTGTGTTCTGAGATATTTTCTTCTTTAACATTTGCTGGAATGTTATCAACTAATTCTTTAATAAATAAAGAAGGCTCTTTACCTAATTTTGCAGCAAATTTAGATCCTTCACCAAATGAATATGTATATAACATTTGGAGAATATCTCTAGCAAACTTATTAGAAACAGATTCGTTTTCTGATGTGTAGTTATAAATTTTTTGAATACCTGAAATGTATGTAATTTCGTATTCTTTTGCATCAGTAAGAACAGGAACTATTTTATCTACTTCTTGTTTACCGTTGACTTCCTTGTATTTTTTTTCTGTTTTGAAAGTCATGTAACTTTGAAGTTTACCTTTATCGTAGTTATTTTTTTCGTCTTGTGGGAAGGTGAATGGGAAAACAAAGATATCTGTAGGTTCTTTTACAAAATTGTAAGTTTTATCAGATGCTGTTGCAAATAAATAATTTTTAGCATCATCTGAACCTGTGTAAATTAATTTGAATTTTTCATCAAATTTGTAACCTGCGTTTTTAAGAATTTCAGAATTAAATGGAATTCTTAAAACAGACATGTATCCACCAGGGATACCATATTCACCCTTATGTGATTTTGTTTGTTCTCTAAGTTTGTTTAATATATCTTTATCAGAAACAAAAATGTTTGATTCAGTATCAAGTGCCAATCTGTCATATTCAAACACTTCAGATGTTTTGTTTTCTCCATTTGGATCTTGAAGTGTTACTAAATCTCTTTTTTGATTTGTGCTCTTTAAAGTATTAACTCTAGGTGCTATGTCACCTTTATCTCTATAAAACTCAAGTCCGTTACCTACGTTGTAAGAGTTTTTAATAACAAAGGATTGAACACACCCTGTTACAGTAAGCCCAAAAATTAACACATAAAAAACTATTTTTAATCATTTAAGGATTTTTTTAGTTAACTCTTTACGGTTAGTTTTCGGATCATTACCGTTAGTAAAGTATGAAAAATTTTTTGCGTTTTTCTTCATTATTTAAATTTCTCAAAGAGTTTTGCTATATGTTGTTTTTTGATAGCAAAATCTTCCTTCATAAATTCTTTACGAACAATTAAAACAAAATGATATTTGAGGTGATATAAATTCAGCTCATGCATAATTGCTCTTAATTGTCTTTTAAAAAAATTACGACCTACAGCTTTTGCGAATTTTTTTGGAACTGTAATTCCTGCAGCGAAGTTTTTTTGTTTCTTGAAATAGATGATTAAATATCTATTTGAAACAAAGTTACCTTGTCTTGCGTTAATTACATCTTCAAATTCTCAATTCTTCTTTAGTCGATATTGTTTTTTCATTGTTTAGAATTATTTATCAGAAACTGTTAATCTTTTTCTACCTTTAGCTCTTCTTCTTGCTAATACTTTTCTACCATTTGCTGTTTTCATTCTAGCTCTAAAACCATGAACCTTAGCATGTTTACGCTTGTTTGGTTGATAAGTTCTTTTACTCATAATTTCCTCCTTATGTGAATAATTTTATATTTTATATAAGCGTGTTTAAATTATAGCAAATGACTAATTTTTTAGCATCTATTTTTTTAGTATCATTTTTTGAATTATTTTGCTTAATTTAAGGGTTAAAAAATCTATTTTCAACATAATAATTCATTAACTCTTTATTAATGTATAATTTAAACAATTTAAATTACGAGGTCAAAATGCTAGATATAAAATATGTTTTAAATAATGAAGAAAAAGTAAGAAAAAACCTACAAAACAGAGGTTTTAAAATTGAAATTTTTGATGAATTTGTTTCATTAGCTAAACAAAGAGGTAGCGTGATGAAACAATCACAAGATAAAAAAAGTGAATTAAACAATCTTTCAAAACAATTTGGTTTACTTAAAAACGATAAAGGTAAATTAGTTGAATTAAAAGCACAAATTGAAGTAGTTAAAAACGAAGATTTAACTTTATCTAACCAAGAGCATGAATTAAATAGCAGAATTAATGAATTAATTTTACAAATCCCTAACGAAACTTTAGAAGAAGTTCCTGTTGGAGAAGATGAAAATCAAAATGTAATCATTAAAGAGCATGATAAATTAGGTAGAGGTCTTGTTAAAGATGTGTTACCTCACTATGAAGTTGCTAAAAATTTAGGTATCTTAGATATTGAAAGAGCTGTTAAATTATCAGGTTCAAGATATGTAATTTACAAAAACAATGGTTCAAAATTAGTTCGTGCATTAATTTCATTTATGTTGGATTTACACACTTCAAAAGGTTATGAAGAATTTACAACACCTGTAATTGTTAAAGATAAAATGTTATATGGAACAGGTCAATTACCTAAATTCAAGGAAGATTTATATAAATTAGAAGGATTAGATGAATATTTAATCCCTACTGCCGAAGTTACATTAACGAACATTTACAACGATGAAATCATTGACTTATCAACTCCTTTTAGAGCTACAGCATATACAGAATGTTTTAGATCTGAAGCAGGAAGCTCAGGTAAAGATACAAAAGGTATCTTAAGACAACATGAATTTAAGAAAATCGAGCTTGTAAAAGTTACATCTGCAAAAGATGCTATGGTTGAGTATGAAAAAATGGTTGAAGATGCTAAAGATGTGCTTGAAAAATTACAAATTCCTTATAGAGAATTACTTTTATGTACTGGTGACTTAGGATTTTCTTCAAGAAAAACAATTGACTTAGAATTATGATTACCTTCAGAACAAAGATATAGAGAAACATCTAGTGT
>NZ_JAYFEZ010000017.1:0-13787 GCF_034863425.1 Mycoplasma sp. 21DD0573 | reverse complement strand
ATTCAGACATTTTAATGAATTATTAAAATAACTATTCAGTTTTCAAAGAATATTTGACACCTTTAATGGTGTTTTTTATTTTCAAAAAAATATAAAAAAAATTTCATAAAAATATTTTTTATATTATAATAATAACGCAACTAATGATTGTTGGAGAAGTAGCTCAGCTTGGTAGAGCACTACATTTGGGCTGTAGTGGTCGCAGGTTCAAATCCTGTCTTCTTCACCATTTATATGGGGGGTTAGCTCATTTGGCTAGAGCGCCTGCCTTGCACGCAGGAGGTGGTGGGTTCGAATCCCATACTCTCCACCATATATGGCACTGTAGCTCAGTTGGTTAGAGCATCCGGTTCATACCCGGAAGGTCAAGAGTTCGAATCTCTTCGGTGCTACCAAATTACGGACCTATAGCTCAACGGTTAGAGCAACCGGCTCATAACCGGTCGGTTACAGGTTCGAATCCTGTTAGGTCCACCATACGGGTGATTACCCAAGTCCGGCTGAAGGGACTAGTCTTGAAAACTAGCAGGGGCTTCACGGCCCGCGGGGGTTCGAATCCCTCATCACCCGCCAATAACAGGAAATACATAGCAGAGTGGAGCAGTGGTAGCTCGTCGGGCTCATAACCCGAAGGTCGAAAGTTCAATTCTTTCCTCTGCAACCAAAACGGTCCAGTGGTAAAGTGGTTTAATACGCCTCCCTGTCACGGAGGAGAACGCGGGTTCGATCCCCGTCTGGACCGCCATTATGGCCTTGTAGCTCAGTAGGTAGAGCAACAGATTGAAGCTCTGTGTGTCGCTGGTTCGATTCCTGCCGAGGCCACCAAAAATCCTCTAATTTGTTAACTTGTTAAGTTAGTAAATTAGAGGATTTTCTTATATAATTTAATTTATTTATAATTAATTTATAATTTAACAACAGGGAGAAAATATGGACTTCAAAAAGACTTTAAATATGCCGCAAACAAGCTTTGAAATGAAAGCTAATTTAATTGAAAAAGAAAGTAAATATAGAGAAAAGTGATATCAAGATAACATATATCAAAGAATATTAGAAGAATATAAAGATAATATATCTTTCATTTTGCATGATGGTCCACCATATGCTAATGGAGATTTACACGTAGGTCATGCTTTAAACAAAATCTTAAAAGATATAATTGTGAGATGAAAAACTTTAAATAAATATTATTCTCCATTTGTTCCTGGATGAGATACACATGGATTGCCTATTGAACATAAAATGCTTTCAGAAAGCAACCTTAAGAAAGAAGAAATTTCACCACTTGAGTTAAGAATTAAAGCGAAAGCTTATGCATTGGAACAAGTCGAAATTCAGAAAGAACAATTTAAACAATTACAACTTTTTTCAGATTTTAAAAAGTATTACATCACCTTAGATAAGGAATATGTAGCTAAACAATTAGAAGTCTTTTCTAAAATGATTTTAGATGGTTTAGTATATAAGGGACTTAAACCGATTTATTGATCTCCTACTTCACAAAGTGCTTTAGCAGAAGCTGAAGTTGAATATAAAGAAGTAAGAAGTCCATCATTATATTTAAAACTAAGAGTTGTAAGTAGTAACTTCGACAAGATCCATAACGGTGATGATGTTGTTGTTTGAACAACTACTCCTTGAACATTATTAGCTAACTCAGGAGCTGCCGTAGGGCTTAAAATTAAATACATTAGAGTTAAGGTTGAAAATGATACTCTAATTTTTTCAGAAGAATTATTTAAGAAATATGCTGAGAAGAATGAAATTTATGAATATGACATTCTAGATGAATTTTATGGATATGAAGTTCTTGGTAAAAATATTTTATATTTCACGCCAATCACTCGTTTATTGGCTCCGTTAGTTGTTGGTCATCATGTTACTGAAGATTCTGGTACAGGTATTGTTCATATTGCCCCAATGTTCGGAGAAGACGACTTTTTAATTGGGCAAAGATTTAATTTAGAAAAAATTATGCACGTTGCAGATGATGGAACTATCTTTGGAACAGGTACTGATTTTGATGGTTTATTTTATGATAGTGCAAATAGACCTATTGTTGAATTTTTAGATGATAGAGTTATGAAATTGGAGTTTATGAAGCACTCATATCCACACGATTGAAGAACTCACAAACCAATTATTTATAGAGGTACACCTCAATGATTTGTTTCTATTGACAAAATTAGAAGAGACATTTTAGAAAATATTGAAACAAAAGTTTCAACATACCCAGAATGAGCTAAAACAAGATTAAGAAATATGATCGCAGAAAGAGGTGATTGAACTATTTCAAGACAAAGAACTTGAGGTGTTCCAATCATTATCTTTTATGATGAACATAAAAACCCTGTAATCGATGAAGAACAATTTGATTTTACAATTAATCAAGTTTTAGAGCACGATATCAATATCTGATGAGAATGAGATACACAAGACTTATTACATCCAAAATACAAAGGTAGAGAATTTACAAGAGAAATGGATATTATGGATGTTTGATTTGATTCTGGTGTTTCATTTACTGCTGTTGATATTGATGAGCGTTACAAGGCTCCGTATGACTTATATTTAGAAGGAATTGACCAATACAGAGGTTGATTTAACTCATCTATCATTAACTCAGTTGCATATCAAAAAACAGCTCCATATAAGCAAATTGTTTCACATGGTTTTGTTTTAGATAAGAATGGTAACAAGATGTCAAAATCATTAGGAAATGTAATTAAGCCTATTGATGTTGTTAAAAAACGTGGTGCAGATATATTAAGATTATGAGCAGCTAATAGTGAATATACAAACGATGTAAATATTTCAGATGATATCCTTGATCAAAACACTGAAATCTATAGAAAAATCAGAAATACTATCAGATTTATGTTGGGTAATTTATCCGGTTTTGAATATGATTCTAATATTCAAAAAACAGGCGTTCATGCACTTATTTCAGAACAATTAAATGAATTAAAATTAAACATTAAAAAAGCTTATGATGAATATAAATTCATTAATGTTGTTAAATTATTAAATAACTATATTGTTGACTTATCTGGATTCTATTTATCAATTACTAAAGACATCCTTTATATAAGAAAAACAAACGATCCAGAAAGATTAATGGTTCAATCCAACTTATATGAAATCGTAGACTTTATTATTAAAGCAATTGCTCCTATTTTACCTACAACAGCTGAAGAAGCATACGAACACTTTAATAAAGCTACAAAGTACGACTCAATAATGTTTGATGCATTTGATTTTAATAATGTTGCAGTTAATAAATCATTAATTGAACAATTTGATGAATTCTTCCAATTACGTGCTGAAGTAAATGCTAAAGTTGATAACTTAATTAAAGAAGGTACAATTAAGAGAGTTAATGAAGTATATGTTAAATTACCAAATTCATTATCAGACTTTATCAAATCACTTGATTTAAAAACTTTATTAATGGTAGGTAAAGTATCATTTGAATCAAATAATGAATTAGAAATTACAACATTTGATTCTGAAAAATGTCAAAGATGTTGAAATCATTTCGAAAAATCAGAGATGATAGATAATTTATGTAATACATGTTATGAAATTGTAAAAGATTGGGAAGATAAATAATTATGAATAATCAAAAACAACAAAATAAAACTTTTGTTACTAAAATAGTTGAACACTTCAAAGTAAATTGAAAATCAATTTTAACTGCATATGTAATATTATTCATTGTTTTTGCAATTTTCTTAACAATAGACCAACTAACAAAAACTTTCCTATTTAAACATGGTGATGTTTTAAGATTAAGACCAGATGGCCAAGCTCCTTTACCAGATGGAACATACATTTTCCCTGAAAATATTTATCCATCAAATTCTGGTGAATGACAAAATTTTGGTTTATTTGGAATTAGATCTATTTGACATAAAGGTGTGACATTTTTGAAGACAACCGATATTGCTTTAATTCAAGGTTTAAGCTTTATGGTGGCTGTATTTATCCTAATATTGCCTTTATTCTTCACTAAGAATTCTTTATACTATTCAATCCCATTAGGTATCTTACTTGCAGGAGATTTCGGAAATGCGTTAGATAGAATTTTATTTAACGGTTATGTAAAAGATATGCTTTACTTACCTTGAGCAGATAAAGGTACATTCAATCTAGCTGATACATTTGTATTTGCTGGTATTATAGTATTCGTTATTATTTCAATTACAATGTGGATTAAAGAAGCACGTGATGAGGATAAAAATTTAGAATACGAAGCTAACATTTACATACGTAATAAATAATTCAGTAATTAAACAAACATCTCAACATTGTTGAGATGTTTTTCTTCTGCTAATTTTGTAAATTCATAGTATTAAATTTAGTTTCCTAATCAATGAATGTAAGTGACGAAATTTGTGTTTCATTGGAGATTAAAATTTTTTAGAAAAAAATTTAAAAAATATTTTTGTTTTTATTTATCAGTGCTATAATATTCACAGTGGTTATAGCAAAGGGGATCACCTGAATCCATTCCGAACTCAGTAGTTAAGCCCTTTAGTGCCGAAGATAGCTTTACAGTGAAAATAGGGAGCCGCTGCTTTTTTTATACCTTTTTTTAAAAATGTTATATCAAAAGCAGTAAAAAGTTTAAATTTCACAAAAAATAAGTGCTAAAAAGCACTTTTTTATTTTTTGGTATAATAATTACATATTGTTTAAGGGAGGCAAAAATGATTCACAATGATTTAACAAAACAAGATGTTTTTTCATTTTTAGATAATTCAAAAGGTGTAAAACTTTTAGTATTTTATACAGACTGATGTGGCCCATGTAAAATGTTATATGCAAACACATTAACTGAATTAGACCAAAAAGATAATGTTGAAATATTAAGAGTTAATATTGATAAAAACAGAGATTTTGCAAGAGAGATGAATATTACAAGTATTCCATATATTCAAATTTATAAAGATGCAAAATATGTAACTGCACTTTCAGGGTATTTACCATATTCAGAATTAAAATCTGTTTTAGACAAAGTGTCAAAAGAGTAATAAAAAAATGGTGCCAACAACTGGACTCGAACCAGCGACCCCTTCCTTACCATGGAAGTGCTCTGCCTGCTGAGCTATGATGGCACATTTAATAAGTTAATTTTATCAATAAAATTAAAAAAGCAACATAATTAAATGTTGCTTTTTGTTTTAGAATAATCCTCCAAGACCACCTAAACCACTTGTTCCACCATTTTTGAATTTATTAGCCATATCAACTATTCTTTTTTGCATTGACTCAAACTCATTAAGCAGTTTGTTGTATTCTTGAACGCTTCTTCCTGAACCTTTTAAAATTCTTTCTTTTCTAGAAGCTTGTTTTAAAAGTTTAGGATTTTTTCTTTCTTTCTTAGTCATTGAAGACATTAAGATTTGGTAAAGTTGCATTTTTTCTTCAGCTTTATCTAAGTCTTCTTCATTAATTTTATTTGATAAAGAACCAGGAAGCATTTTAAGTAATTTTGAGAATTTACCTAATTTCTTCATTTGCTTAATTTGATCCATTAAATCATCAAGGTCAAATTTACCTGAAAAAATTCTTTCAACCATATTTTTTGCTTTATCTTCATCAATGTTATCTTGCGCATGTTCGATAAGTGATAAAACATCACCCATCCCGAGAATTCTATCGGCCATACGGTTAGGGTGGAATAGATCAATATTAGATGTTTTTTCACCTGTACCAATGAATCTGATAGGCACATTTAGCACTTGACGTAAGCTTAATGCGGCTCCACCACGTGCATCTGAATCAAGTTTTGTAATAATTAAACCTGATAAACTTAAGTTATCATTGAATGTTTGAGCAACATTAACAATGTCTTGACCAGACATAGCATCAGCAACAAAGAATATTTCGGATGGATGAGCAATTTGTTTAATGTTTTTAAGCTCTTGCATTAACTTCTCATCAATTGATAAACGACCGGCTGTATCGATAATAATTAAGTCATTTTTATTAGCATCAGCTTGTTTTAATGCATTAGTTACAATTTCTTCTGCAGGAACTTCAACACCTTTCTCATAGTAATCAACTTGAATACTCTTTGCTAAAGTTACTAATTGTTGCACAGCAGCTGGACGATAAATGTCAGCTGCAACAACAAGTGGATTATTTACGAATTTTTTCTTTCTAAGATAGTAAGCAATTTTAGCTGTTGCTGTAGTTTTCCCTGAACCTTGAAGTCCACACATCATAATGATATAAGGTTTTTTTGTGATCGAAATTTCGGTAGTTTTTCCACCTAAAATATTCACAAGTTCTTCGTGAAAAATTTTAATCATTTGTTGTGATGGATTTAATTTACCTATAATTTCAGATTCTAAAGCTTTTGCTTTAACATTATTAATAAACTCTTTAACAACTCTTAAGTTAACGTCAGCTTCAAGAAGTGCTAATTTTACGTCTTTAGTTACTTCTAAAATATCAGCTTCATTTAGAGTTGTTTTTTTTGACATTTTTGCAATACTTTTTTGTATTCTTTTCTCTAAAAAATCTAACATAGTCATATTATAACATTAAAAACTTTTTATATAGTTTTCTCAAACGTACTAATAAATAAATATTTATTAGTAAATACAAATAAAATCTATAAAAAATATATAATTGAATTTATGATTGAATTAGTAGTTAAATATACTGAAAGAATTGATAAATATATTTCAAATAATACTGAAATATCACGTAATGATATTAAGCAACTTATTGATGAGAGAGTTGTAACAGTTGATGATGTTTTGGTTAATAAACCTAAATTTATGGTTAGAGAAGGTCAAGTAATTAAAATTTCAAGAGTACTTGATAAGGAAATTAAGGTAGTTCCTAAACAAATGGATTTAGATATTGTTTATGATGATGAATATTTATGTGTCATTAATAAACCAACTGGTATGACAGTTCACCCAGCTCCAGGTCATTATGAAGATACATTAGTGAATGGACTTTTATATCATTTTAAAAATAATTTATCAGACCAAAATGGATTGCTTAGACCAGGTATCGTTCATAGAATTGACAAAGACACAAGCGGTTTATTAGTTATCGCAAAGACTAATGAGGTTCACAATAAACTTTCTGAGTTATTTGCTACTCACGAAATTAAGCGTTCATATTTAGCAATTTGTGATGGTGTATTAGAAAGTAAAAAACTTAAATTAGTCTTACCTATTGGTAGAAATGCTAAAGATAGACTTAAAATGGAAGTAACTGATATTAATGCTAAACCAGCAACTACTCACGTTACTTTATTAAAAACATTTTACATTGATAACTTACCTAAATCACTTGTAAAATGCGAACTTGAAACAGGAAGAACTCATCAAATCAGAGTGCATATGGCATATATTAAAAATCCAATTCATGGAGATCCTGTTTACAATAAGTATGTTGATGAAAATGGGCAAAGATTACACGCTTATAAATTAGAATTACATCATCCTATGACTGGAAAAGAAATGGTGTTTTATTCAAAACCACCACATGACTTTGATGTAGCTGATTTTAACTTCGATGAATTTATAAAAGAAGATCAAATAAAGGAGGTATTGAATGCTTAAATGAAATTTAAGAGATTTTCTAAAATATCGTAAAGCAGATGAATTGTATGAGAAAGGACAAAAAACATTTGCTAGTTGAGTTTGACTTTTATTTGCTTCAATCACATTAATTGCTGCATTAACATTGGCTGGCTTCTTAATTGTGACAATCGGACACAATACATTTTTAAAACCTGAAACCAAAAACTTATCAAGCAATGAAATAATTAAAGTCACAAATGAAAGAAAAAGTTTTTTTATTTTCTGCATAATAAATCAATTTTTTTACATAATTATTTTTTGTGCTGCTGCAATTGTAATAATTATTTCTTTTATCAAAGTTCGTAAGGAAAAAACTTATCTTAATTTCAATAGATGACCAATCCTATTATCGACAATTGTAGGACTATTTAGTGTTTTCACATTATTCAAGTACATTTTTAACGACACATTTAATCAACCAGGTTCACCAAATATTGTAATTGCAATTTTTGTTATTGATGTTGTTACAACTATATTAACAATTGTTAACTGATTAATTCCTGCTAAAAAAGTTGTATTTATTATTAAGATGTTCTACTCAATTAAAATGGAAGAAGAAACACTTGCTATGGCTGCTAAAATGCAAGAGTTATTCAAAAATAACCCAAATGGTATTTCTGATTTATTTTCAGGATTTGCTAATGGTGCAAACTTAAATGATATTTTCAAAAATCAAAATAAATCAGGAGATGCTACTGATTCAGAAAAGAAAGATTTATCAGAAGAAGAAAAAATTCAAGCAGATGTTCAAAAAGAAACTGCAATCAAAAAACTTTTAGAAATTCCAAATGAGCAATTATTCAAAATGGCTGAATTATTAGGTATTAGTGGATATCAAGAAATGGCTAAAGATAAATTAGCTGAACTAATTTTTAATTACACAAAACAAGCTAAAGAGGAACAAGATAAAGAAAATGCTTAATAGGCATTTTCTTTATCTTTAATTATGGTTTATACACACAAATTACTTGCTGAAAATGAAATTTCAATTGATAAAGATTGATTTGTTTTATTAGGAGAAAGATACACTTATAAATTGCTTCCTAATAATTATCTTTACATATTTGACTCAAGTCGAAAAGTAGCAAAATCACTACGTTGTAGGTCTGAAAGAAGAATAAAACCATTATTATTGGAGTTTGCAAGAGAGCAAATTTCAATGATTATTCAGAAATACTTTGATGAATATTCACAAATAATGAACATTGATAAAAGGTGAAGATGGGAGTTAAAAAACTCAAAATCATATTGAGGAAGATGTGTAATTAGATCATCAGATCCCAAAAAACAATTTTTAATAATGTTCAATGAGAGATTATATTTGATCGATGAATATTTTATTAAAGAAACTGTAGTTCACGAATTATTGCATGCAGTAGGTTTTATTAAACACGATAAAACTTTTAAAAAAGAATTAGTTCGCTATTTACCTGATTTAAAAGAAAAGATTGAAGCTCATTATCATCCAATTTTGAGCAGAACTTCAAAGGTGTAAGAAAATTCTCATCAACCGATGAGAATTTTTCATTTCTATTTAATTTTGATTAAGTAAATATTTTTCTTACCAACGTGAAGAAGTGCGAATTTGTTATTTCATAAACTTGAATTTAAAACGCTGTCTTCATTTACTGGTTCTAAATTGAGCTTAATTGAATTATTTGTAATAAACTCTCTAGCTTCACGTTTTGATTTAATAATGTTATTTTGAATAAGTTGATTAATTAAATTTTGATCTTTAACTAATTCAAAATGGTTGATATCTTCATAAATATCAGATATTTCTTCTGTTGAATAATTTGATAAATCTAAATTTTTATTAAATAATATTTCTGAAATTAATTTTGCTTTTTTAGCTTCAGCACTAGAGTGAACGTCGGAAATAACTGCATAAGCAAGCTCTTTTTGAGCATATCTTAATGAAGGTTGCTCTTTATGTTTTTCGATAATTTGTTCAATTTGCTCTAATGGTAAAAATGTTAATCATTTAAGTAATTTTTCAACTTCGCTATCAGGTTGATTTAACAAGAATTGATACATAACAAATGGTTTTGTTTTTGATGCATCTAATCATAAACTACCACCACCTGTTGATTTACCAAATTTATTCCCATTTGCATCAGTTAATAAGTTAGCTGTAATTGCAACTGCTTTATGATCGTTTCCGTGCAATGTAGAAATCATATCTAAACCAGTTGTGATATTTCCTCATTGATCTGAACCACCGAATTGAATGCAAATATTTTTATCTTTGTATAAGGTAGCAAAGTCTCAACCTTGAATTAATTGGTAAGTGAATTCGGTAAAACTTAATCCTTTTTCAATTCTAGAAGCAACTGAATCTTTAGCAAGCATATATGAAATATTTACTAATTTACCTACAGATCTAAGAAATTCTAAAATATTCATATCTTTGTAAAAATCATAGTTATCAATAACAGTTAAACCGTATGATTCAAGCTGTGCCTTAATTTTATTTTTATTTTCTAGAACAGTAACATCATCAAGAAGTTGTCTTTCAGAATCTTTGAAAGAAGGATCACCAATCATTCCTGTAGCTCCACCTAGGATTGCATAAGTTGTAAAGCCTGCTTGTTTAAATCTTAATAAGTTAGCTATTTGAATGTAATTTCCTAAGTGTAAACTTGTTGCTGTTGGGTCAAAACCACAGTAAACTCCAACACCTTCCGGAAGTGAGTTGAATTTTTCCTCATTACTAATGGCTTTTAAAATACCACGGTTTCTTAATTCTTTAAGTACATTCATTTTAAAAATCAAAATCCTTTCCAATTTGTTCGCTTGTTCCGAAAATTAATCCTTCTCTATCGATTCCTAAAGTTCTGTATCCTGATAGCATTCCGTAACTTTTTACATTAAGCATTTGGCCTTCTAAGACTTCTAGACCACTAAAAACAGTTGTTCCTGGTAATGATAAAACAACAACTTTACCTTCTTGAGAATCTAATGTATTTGTAACTAATTGAATATGTTCATTTGTTTCTTTATTAATTAAAACTTCTAGAATAAATAACTTCTCACTTTTAGGGTGATTTTCTCTTTTTGTAATTAAACCGTAAATGATTTTAGGTTCATTTTCTAAAGCAAAACCATTTTTAACTAAAACTGAAGATAATTTTGCAATTTGTTCTGCATTTAATACACCAAATTTTGAACCAGGCTCAATATCAAGAAGCTTATTATCAAGTAAATTTATAGAATGTATTTTTTTATTATCATCTGAAAAAATAATCATATTATCAAGTTGTATTTGTTGAGTTTTCGAAACTCTACTATCAACAAAAATAATAGATACATTTGAGAATGATTTATGCAAATTATTAAACAATATCATAAACAAAATTATACATAAATTTAATATAATTGAATTTATGAAAAAGGTAGCTATAGTAGTAGATTCAGCTTCAGGATTAAATAAAAAACAAGCTGAAGATTTAGGATGATTTTATCTTCCTTTAAGAATTGAATTAGATGGAAAAACATACAATGATGGTATCGATTTAACACCAGAAGATTTTTTCACTTACTTTAATTTAGATACAAAAACCTACAGAACTTCTGCAACACCAATCGGGGTAGCAGAAGATTTAATTAGTGAGTTATCAAAAACACACGATTATGTTGTTGTTTTCCCTATTTCAAAACATTTATCAAGTCAATATCAAAACTTAAAGGCTCTTGAATCATCATATCCAAAATTAAGAGTTATTGAGTCAATTTTTGTTGCATCATTAATCACACTTCAAGTTTGAGATTTTGTTGAATTAATCAAAAATGGAACTGATGTTGATGAAGCAATTAGAGAAATTGAACAATGAGATGAGAGACAAAAAGTTTCAATTTTTCCTAAACACAATGAATACTTATTAAAAGGAGGAAGATTAACACCTGCTGCAGCTGTTGTTGCTAGATTGCTTAGAATCATTCCTATTGTAAGTTTCTATAAAGGGAAATTAGAAGAAGAAGGAAAAGGTTTAGTATTCTTAAAAACAATTTACAAGAATATTGATGCTAAATTAAAGGATAACGATAAAGATATCTTAATTATCCATTCAAATTCAGGCGACTTAAAAGATGTTGTTGATTATATAAAAAGCAAGGGGAAAAATAGAGTTTTCACAACATTATTACCTAACTGTATTTCAGTTCATACAGGGCCTGAAACTATTGTTGTAGTTCAATTATCTAAAAACTTAACTGAAGAAAAAATTAGTACATTATAGAATGCTAAAAAAAATTGTTTGTTCTAGTCTGCAAGACTTAGAACTTTTTATAAATCAAAATTTTGAACTATTTAAAGAGAAACAATTTTTATTATTATCAGGTGATTTAGGAGCCGGAAAAACTACTTTCACTAAATTATTAGGTAAAAAAATAGGTATAAAAGAGAAGATTACATCACCAAGTTTTTCATATATGAAAAACTATGATGGTCTAATTCATATTGATTTATACAACTTTAAATCTTCAATTGATGAGTTTGAAGATTATTTTGATGATAATTTAGTTGTTATTGAATGAGCGAACTTGCAAAATTTAGATTTTACACATTATGTAAAAATTAATGCATATATGAATGAAGACGAAAAACATGTTTTTGAAATTACAGAGGTTAAATAATGAATGTTTATTTAGATACAGCAACAGAGGATTTTGTTTTAGTTTTATTTGATAAAGATTTCAATGTTGTTGACTTTGTTTTATTAGAAGGTTATAAGAAAAAAGTTCAGTTAATAACTGAACAATTTCAACTGTTATTGAGCAAAAATAATTTAACAGTAGGTAAAATTAATAACTTTTATATAAACAAGGGACCAGGTTTTTTCACTGGTGTAAGAAGTTCTTTAGTTTACTTTAGAACTTTTGCTCTTTTATATAAAAAACCTCTCTTTACAATTAATACATTTGAAATTTTAGAAACATTAAGTCCTAATAGAGAAAACTTCTATATAGATGCACAAGGTTCAAAAGTATATTTTTATGATAAAAACGCCATTCAAATAGTTGATAAGGATTCAACTGAAGTTGACAAAGTAGATTATAAAAAGATGATTGATAGCTTCAAGGATTTTAAAGATAAATTCAAAGAAGAAAACACTATGGACGTAGAACCTTTATATATTAAACAACCTCAAATTGGAGGTGTAAACTAATGAGAATTTTAGGTATTGAAACTTCCCATGATGACACATCTTTAGCAGTTTTAGAAGATGGAAAAGTTTTAGATTTATGAACTATTTCACAAATTGATATTTTTAAAGAGTTCGGAGGAACCATTCCTGAAATAGCTTCACGTGAGCATGTTAAAAATATTGCACTTATTCAGGAATTAATATTGCAAAAATATGATCCAAATTCTTTTGATTATATTGCTTACACGAAAGAACCTGGTTTAATAGGAACGCTACAAGTTGGTTATTTATTTGCAAGTGCTTTTGCACTAGCAAAAAATAAACCTTTAGTACCTGTCAATCACCTTGTTGGTCACTTTTTATCAGCCACATTAACTAACGAAATTGCATTCCCTGCATTATGTTTATTAGTTTCTGGTGGACATACGCAATTAATTTATGCTAAAGATGTAGATGATTTGGAAATCATCGGAGAGACACTTGATGATGCTGTTGGAGAAGCTTTCGATAAGGTTTCTTCAAGATTAGGTCTAGGTTTTCCTGGTGGACCAATTATCGATAAGCTTTTCAAAGAATATGATGGTGAATTTACAAAATTAACATTTCCACACACAGATAATGAATTAGATTTTTCATTTAGCGGTCTTAAAACACAAGTTTTAAATAAAGTTAACAAAGCTCAAATGAAAAATGAAGAACTTGACAAGGAACAACTTGCTGTTTCTTTTCAAAAAACAGCTATTGACTACTTGATTGGTAAAACTAAAGCAGCATTAGAGAGATATGATGTTAAAACTTTAGTTTTAGGAGGTGGAGTTTCTGCTAACTCTTACCTAAGGGAAGAGTTTTGTAAATTGCATAAAAACACTATTGTTCCATCATTAAAATATGCAACAGATAATGGTGCTATGATAGCTCAAGTTGCCTATCTAGCTTTTTCCTGAAAAAAATAAAAAAACTTTTAAATAATTTATAATAAACTAGGACAAGTTTTATAGACAATTTATAAAAAACTCAAAGCATCTCA
>NZ_JAYFEZ010000016.1:0-14007 GCF_034863425.1 Mycoplasma sp. 21DD0573 | reverse complement strand
ATATTGAGATGCTTTGAGTTTTTTATAAATTGTCTATAAAACTTGTCCTAGTTTACACTAAGTGCATATTTAATTTTCTTATTTTCTATTGTGGTTGTATTACCTATTTATGCTATAGATTTATATAAAACTAGTTTGCCACATTTACCAGAAGGAATACATAAAACTTATTCTGATGGAGCTTATCTGTTTTTCGCAGGTGACTATCTCTTCACATATTTTATCTGTATATTTATAATAATACATAATGTTATTTACTTAAGAAAAGTTAACAAAAATAATTGATTTACAAGTTTCTTCCCTTTCTTATGTGAAAATATAAAGATTCAATATTCATTTGCATATAAAATGAAATTTATTACATTTATATGCACATATATAATTGTTCTTTCAATTCTTATAACTGGTATAGTTTTTCAATTTATATTCAATTCTTTTGAACTTAACGCATATATTTCTATGCCTCTCATTGCTTTAGTCGCTTGCATAATATTATCAATAATAATTTTCTTCTTCATTTGCATTTTAGTCTTTCAAGATGGAAAAAAATTATATTTAACAAACAAAGAAGCAACTACTAAATAAGTATGACTTCTGTTAATTAATAATCGAACTCTAAAGAAAGAAGGTTTAATAAAATCATGTTAAGAAAAAACTGATTAAAATTTTCAACTTTAAGTGTATATTTAATTTTATTATTTTCTGTTGTGGTTGCTTTACCTATTTATGCTGTAGACATATATCGAATAAAATGATCAGATGTGCCAGGTCTCGCGATAGATGTACCTCCTTATATCCCTAAATCCATTGGATATAAAGCTTATCTAATGTTTTTCGAAGACTATTTAATAACATATTTTATTTGTACATTTACAATAATACATAATGTTATTTACTTAAGAAAAGTTAACAAGAATAGTTGATTCACAAGTTTCTTCCCTTTCTTATGTGAAAATATAAAGATTCAATATTCATTTGCATATAAAATGAAATTTATTACATTTATATGCACATATATAATTCTTGTTTCTATTTTTATAACAGGTATAGTTTTTCAATTTATATCAAATTCTCTTGGATATCTTTTACTTCGCCGTATTTCCACGCCTATTATTTCTTGAACTACTTCCACAATATTATCACTAGTAATTTTATCCTTCATTTGCATTTTAGTCTTTCAAGATGGTAAAAAATTATATTTAACAAGTAAAAAGGTTTTTACTAAATAAAGCTGTTTAACAAACACGTATAATCAATTAATAATTTAATCCTAAAGAAAGGAACTTTAAAATAATGTTAAGAAAAAACTGGTTAAAATTTTCAACTTTAAGTGCATATTTAATTTTATTATTTTCTCTTGTTATAGCCTTACCGATTTATGCTGTAGATTTATCTTCCGTAAGATTGTCAAATGTACCAGGTCTTGCAATAGAAGTGCCTGATTATATTCCTAAATGCATTGGAGACGGTGCTTACCTAATTTTTGCAGCACACTATATCATCACATATTTTATCTGTATATTTTTAATAATACATAATGTTACATACTTAAGAAGAGTTAATAAAAATAGTTGATTTACGAGTTTATTTCCATTCTTGTGTGAAAATATAAAGATTGAATATTCATTTGCATATAAAATGAAATTTATTTCATTTATATGCACATATATCATTCTTGTTCCAATTTTTATAACAGGTATAGTTTTTCAAATTATATTCATTTCTGTCGGATATCCAAAGAGAATTTATATTTCTATACCTCTAATTAGTTTTACTGCTTGCACAATATTATCGCTAGTAATTTTATTCTTCATTTGCATTTTAGTCTTTCAAGATGGTAAAAAGTTATATTTAGCAAGCAAACAAAATAAGAGTGCTGATAAATCTTTTACTTATTGAATTAAGTAAAATAATATATTCTTCAATCTTAAAAATTAGTACAAAAAATACAAATATCTTAGTTAGAAAGTGATATTTGTATTTTTATATAACTTTTTTTGAAGTTTTATTATTTAGATGAATCAAGGGCTAATTGTGTCAATGTTTTTACCATTACACCTGTAGGTCTTGAAGCAATATCAGCTGTTCCTGCCACATCTAAGTGAATGTATTCAACATCTTCTGTGAATTCTTTTAAGAACATAGCAGCTGATGATGAACCTCCACCAATACCGCTTAAGTCAGTGTTCTTAAGGTCGGCAACTACTGAGTTTCTAATTTCTTTAGCAAAAGCTTCATCAAGAGGCATTCTTCATACTAATTCATTTTGTTCTTTAGCAGCTTTTAATAATTCTTCTCAAGCAGCATCTGTAGTAGCTCATGCACCTGTGTATGTTTGTCCTAATGCTACTAAAATAGCGCCTGTTAATGTAGCAACATCAACTAATCTTGTAGCTTTTAAATTTCTTACAGCATATGTTAATCCATCTGCCATAACTAATCTACCTTCAGCATCTGTGTTGTTAATTTCAACTGTTTTACCATTCATTGATGTTCAAACTGAATCAGGTAACGAAGCATCTCCATTAACTCTGTTGTCTGTAATACACATAATTGCAGCAACATTTGTTTTTGGTTTTAATTGAGCAATAGCTTTAAGAGCTGAAGCAACAAACACAGAACCTGACATGTCAAATTTCATACCTAACATGTTTCTACCTGTTTTAATGTTGTATCCACCTGAGTCAAATGTAATTCCTTTACCTACATAAACTGTTTTTTCGTTTGATTCAGGGTTCCCGTTGTATTCAATAACAACAACTCTTGGTTCAAACATACTTCCACGGTTAACTGAAAGTAAAAGTCCCATTTTTTGCTCTTCAATTTGTTTTTTATTAAGAACTGCAACTTTTAAGTTTGAGTATTGTTCTAAATCTTTTCTAACAACTTCTGCTAATCATTCTGAGTTACAAATGTTTGGTGGTGTCACTTGTAAGTTTCTTGCGAAGTTAACAGCTTCTGATAATACAACTGCTTGTTTTAATGCATCTGCATATTCGTTTTCATCTTTAACTGATAATAATGAAATTGCAAATTTCTCATCTTTTTTAGCTGTTTTAGCTGAATATAAATCAGCATTTACATAGTTGTAAACTTCAACAAAAGCTTTAACAACTTGTGCTAATGTAACTTTTTCTGTTACAAATGAATCTAAATCAACTTGAATATCTCTACCTTGATTTGTAAAGAATCCTTTTGCAAATTTAGCTACTGAATCAAAAGATAATTTATCTTTTTCTCCCATAAATACAAGAGCTTCATTTTTATCAAAGTATTCTGTTACAACATTATTTTTTTGAATTAATGTTGATGGTAAGTTTTCATCATTTTTATAAACCGCTTTTAAAAGCATTGAGTTATTTCTAACTTTATCAACTGTTTTAATCATAATTTCCTTTCATACAAATATAAGTGAGTTATTTAATATTTTATAAATATTAAAGTTTCTAAATAAGTAAGTAAATTATATTACTTATTTTCATTTAATAATACATATTCAACTAATGTTGCAACTAATGCACCTTGTGGTTCGCCTTGAACATCTGCAGTACCAGCAACATCACAGTGAATGAAATCAATATCTTTAGTGAATTCTTTTAAGAACATTGCTGCTTGTGATGAATCTGGTCTAACTTTTGAACTTCAGTTAGCTAAGTCAGCAACTTTTGAACCCTTGTTACCTTTGTTATAATCTTCGTGTAAAGGCATTCTTCAAACTTTTTCGTTCGCTTCTTTAGAAGCTGCTAAAAAGTCATCTCATTTCGAATCATTTGTTGATCAGATTCCTGTGAAAGTATTTCCTAATGCAGTTAACATTGAACCTGTTAATGTTGCAACATCAATAATTGTTGTTGGTTTTAATTTATCAGCTGCATAAAAAATTCCATCAGCTAAAACTAATCTTCCTTCAGCATCTGTGTCAACTACTTCAACTCATTTACCTGACATAGATTGGTAAACATTTTCAGGCAATGACGCATCATTATTAATTCTGTTGTCTGTAATACACATAACAGCAGAAACATTAACATTAGCTTTTAATTGAGCTAAAGCTTTAACTGCATAAGCTGCAATTACTGAACCAGACATATCATATTTCATACCTTCCATATGATATCCTTTTGTGTTAACTCCACCTGTGTCAAATGTGATACCTTTTCCAACTATAGAAATATGTTCTTTTGATTTTTTGTTGCCTTTGTAAGATACAACTACAACTCTTGGTTCATGAACACTTCCTTTATTAACAGACAATAAAAGACCCATATTTAATTGTTCAATTTCTTTTTTAGTTAAAACTGTTAATTCAAGACCTTCAATACCTGAAAAATCATTTGTAATCTCGCTAGCTAACATTTCTGAGTTTAAGAAGTTTTCTGGTTTAATTTGAAGATTTCTAACATCATTAATTGCTTTTGCAACTACTTCAATTTTCTTAACTAATTTTGATGAAACATTTTCGTTTCTCACATACACATAGATGTTTTTGAATTTTTCTTTATCTTCTTCAATTGATTTTTTGAATAATTTCACTTGTCCAAATAATAATTTTGAGTAAATAATTCTGAATGTTTTTAAAACATCATCATTTAAAACAAATGATTCAACATCAACTTGATAAGCCCTATTAACTGAAGTTGCTAAATTCTCAAATAAATCTGCTAATTCATCAAATGATTGATGTTTTTTATCAATGTAAATGTATGAAACATTTTCACTTAAGTTATCTGTAATTTTTCCATTTTTAGTAGCTACATAAGAAGGAAAATCTTTGTTTTCATAAGCTGCTTTTAAAACTAAAACATCTTTTTTAAGTTCTTTAATTACTTTAATCATTTTTTATTTCTCCTTACCTTGATTATCTTTTAAATATAAGTTAATTACTATTGAAGCTGATTGCCTGTAAGCTTTTTTAAGTGGTCCAGCTCCTAATTTTGTTCCACCAAAATATCTAACAACTGCAACTAAAACATTTTGCGCTTTTGTTAGTCTAATTAATTCAAACATAGGCTTACCAGCCGTTCCACTAGGTTCTTTATCATCTGAAAATCCACCTGTTTCAGCACCATTTGAATTTAATAAATATGCATAACAAATATGTCTTGCATCTTTATATTGTGCTTTAAGATCTTTTAGAATTTGGTTAACTTCTTCTTTTGAAGAAACTGGATATAAATAACCAATAAATTCTGATTTTTTGATAATTAACTCGTTCTTATACATAAATTAAATTAATTATAATTTAATTTAATAAATTGGCTAAAATTAATTGCTAAATTAAAACCTAACTACTAGAGTTAGGTAAAAAAATTATTTATTAGCTTTTTCAACTGCTTGAACAAAATCTTGATTTGATGAATCAGTTACATTTTGTAATGCAGCTAAAACTTCTTTTTTATTTTTTCTATCTAAATCAGGAATAATAACTTCTAAATGTAATCTTAAATCACCTTCCATACCTCTGAAGTGAACTCCTTTTTTAGGAACCTTAATCACTTTTGAGTTTGTGTAGGTTTTCTTCATTTTAATTTTTACATTTCCTCAAGGAGTTGGGACGTCAACTGTGTTTTCTAACATAATATCAATGAATGAAACTGGAAAATCCATTTCAATATCCATACCATCTCTTTCATAATATTTATGAGGTAGCACATTAACTGTAATGTATAAGTCTCCTGGTGTTCCACCGTTTTTACCTAAACCACCATATCCAGCAACTTTTAATCTTGTTCCTGAAACTGTCCCTTCCTCTATTTTAATAGAAACAGTTTTTTGGATAGCTGAGTAACCTTCACCACGACACTTTTTACATTTTGAAACAGTAACCTTACCTTTTCCATGACATGTTTCACAAACAACCTGTTGAACTTGTTGACCAAAGAAACTATTAACAACTCTTCTTTTGTGTCCTACTCCATTACATGAACTACATGTTTGTAAATCATTTGGATTTTCTGCTCCAGTCCCTGTACAGAACATACACATTTCTCATTTATCTAATTTCTCTTTAATTGTTTTTCCTTTAAGAGCATCCATAAATGAAATGTTTATATTAGTTCTATAATCATCCCCTCTTTGTTGGTATGAACCTTGAGAACTTCTTTGTCTTCTTGCTCCAAATCCACCGAAAATGTTCTCGAAAATATCTTGGAAATCTTCAGAAAAGCCTTGTGCACCACCGAATCCACCACCATAGTAGTTTCCACCTCCTGGGTTTGCTCCTGCTCTTCCATTAGCGGCATCGTGACCGTATTGATCATAAACTTTTCTTTTCTCAGGGTCTGAAAGAATTGAATAAGCCTCATTTAATTCTTTCATTTTTTCATCAGAAGTTCCATCTTTCAATTTATCTGGATGATATTTTTTAGCTAAACTTCTGTAAGCTGTTTTAATTTCTTGTTCAGTAGCTGTTTTTGAAACACCTAAAATTTCATAATAATCTCTTTTACTCATAGTTTTATTATTTTAGCATAAAACTCAGTTATTTGCTAATATTTAAATGATTAATTATTTGCTTCTTATATTCAATAAAAATAAGCTTGTTAATTTCACTGTTTACATCATTGACATAGGCGTAAAAGTCGTGAAATGAATATCATATTGCCTGTAAAACTGAAACATCAAGTCTTTGGGTAATATCGTGGTTTTGACAAATAAAACCTAAATTAAAATCAAAAGAAATAAAGTCCTTAATTCTTCCACATCTTTTGCAAGAATTAAATGATAAATCAATACCAAAGTATAGCAATGAGTGTGCATAAAAGTATGTTGAAACTTTAGTTCAGGGCGCATTATTAAAACTATCAAAATGTCTATTGTATTCAGCAAATAAATGATTTCTAGTTCTTATATTCTGAAATAAAAAGTTCAAACTATTAAATAGATTAATATTATTTAAATTAGTAACATCAAGTAATTTTATTGTGCTTGATTTTTTTAATCTTCCATACTTATTTTGTGTTCTTGAAGCAAAATATTCAATTTCAACAATTGAACCAACTATTAAGTTGCTTCTATTTTTTGAATGTACATTATTTAGACCTCTAGCAACTAAATCTAATCTCCCAAAAGCAGTGAAAAAACTGACAATATGCTCATTGTCTGATATTTCGTGTAAGTTTAAAACTATTGCGTTTTTGATTATTTCAGCCATAATTTCACCGCTTATTAGAGCGTATAAATATTATATATTTATAAAAATAAATTAGGGTAAAATATATATACTTTATCAAACACGGAGGTTTTGGATGGATACATTGCAAATTAAACAAATGTTCATTGATTCAATTTCTAAAGTTCCAGGCGTAAAATTCTTACACGAACCAACTTTAGATATCAATTGTGAACCTGACACAATTGTCAGATTAAATCCTGAAGAATATTTTGAAAACATTGAGGTTTTATTAACTGAAAATTCACGTGTTGAAATTAAAGCAGCAATTACTGTTTTTGATGGGACACCAATTAAATTCATCATTTCACAAATTTACAAAATTATGGAAATGAAATTAAAAGCTAAGAAATTTAAATTCAATAAACTAATTATCATTGTCAAGGGAGTAACCAATGAGTAAAAGTAAGAAAGTAGATAAAAGAAATATCCTGAATGGTTCCGAGTTAGCTAAAGCATTTTTATCAGGAGCTAAAGCATTAGTTAATGCAAAAAACAAAATCGATGCGTTAAATGTGTTTCCTGTTCCTGATGGAGATACTGGAACAAATATGTCTTCAACAATAGCGGCTGCTATACCTGATTTAGAAAAAGTTCAAAATGAACCAGTATATGGTATTACCAAAAAAGTTTCAACAAATATGATTTATGAAGCTAGAGGAAACTCTGGTGTTATCCTTTCACAAATTTTCAAAGGATTCGCTTTAGGTACAGATGGTAAAGTTGAATTAAATACTCAAGATTTAATCCAAGCTTTTGAGAAAGCTACTGAAATTGCTTACAAATCAGTTTTTAAACCTGTTGAGGGAACAATTCTGACAGTTATTAGAGAAACAACCGAAAATCTTAAAAAAGAATTCGAGGGTAAAGATATTCACTATTCAGTATTCTTTGAAGAAGTTGTTGCATTTGCACGGAAAAGTTGTGATGAAACACCTAACAAACTTAAGAACTTAAGAGAAGTTGGAGTTACCGATAGTGGTGGTGAAGGTCTTTACACAATTTTCTGAGGAATGAATGAAGCTCTTCACGATAGACCAGTTGAACTTAAAGATAATTCAGACGAAGTTACAAACTTTATTGGTGATAGCGAAGTTTATGAAGGAGAATTTGGTTACTGTACAGAAGTTCTTATCGATTTAACTGAACCAACTAAATTCAAGAAAACAAACTTTGTTGCAAAACTTGAAAAATTGGCTAACTCACTTGTTGTTGTTTCTGACGACAATATCCTTAAAGTTCACGGACACACAGTTAAACCTGGTGATATGTTAAACTTTGCTCAACAATATGGTGAATTTATCAAAATAAAATCAGAAAATATGACGCTTCAAGCTAACTATTCAAAAGCTAATGCCGAAAAACTTAAAGAGTCACAATTACAACATAGTGAAGAAAGTAGAACACCTTGTGGAATTATCTCATGCAACTTAGGTTCAGGTATAGTCGCAAGAATGAAAGATTTAGGTTGTGACTTTGTTGTTGAAAGTGGACAAACACAAAACCCATCAGCTCAAGACTTGATAAATGCAGTTAATAATGTAAATTCAGATTCAGTATTTATTCTTACAAACAATTCAAACATCATACTTGTTGCACAACAAGTAGCGCAAGTCATCCAAGACAAAAACGTTATTATTATTCCTACAAAAACACAAATTCAAGGAATAACAGCTATGCTTAATTTCAATCACGAATCTTCAGTTGAAGAGAACGTTGAAATGATGAATGATGCAATTGCTAATGTAACTACTGGTGAAATTACAAAAGCAATTAGAAACACAAAATTAAATGGTGTTCAAATTAAAGATGGTGATTATTTATCTATCATCAATGGAAAAATCACTGCAAGTTCATCAAAACTTTTAGACGCTGCTAAAAAAATAGTTAAAAAAGCAATTACAGAAGACAAAGAATTAGTCACAATTTACTACGGTGATGAAAGCTCACTTGATGAAGCTGAAGAAATTCTTAACTTCATTGAATCAAACTATGATATTGAAGTTGAAATTATTGAAGGTAATCAACCTACATATCAATTCATCATTGGAGTTGAATAATGAAAGACTATAAATTCAAAATTGCTTTTGACATAAATGGAAATGATAATGGTCCAAGTGCAGCAATTGAAGCTGCTAGCAAATTTGCTCTTCAATTCCCTAATACACAAATTCAATTAATTGGTGACATTTCAAATATTGATAAAACAAAACTTCCTGAAAATATCTTACTTATTAAAAACAAAAATGTTCCTAGTGAACCTAAGAACATTAGAAAATCAATGAGCGAAGATACATCAATGAATCTTGCAATTAGTAAAGTTATAAACAATGAAGCTAATGCAGTTTTATCAAGTGGAGATAGTGGAGTTTATATCTCAACATTAACACTTAAATTAAAAAGATTACAAAACATTTCTAGGCCAGCATTTATGCCAGTTGCTACATCTATTTTAGGTAGTAAATTGCTATTTTTAGATGTAGGTGCTAACTTAGAAACAAAAGCACAATATTTAGTTGAATGAGCTATGCTTGCTTCATTGTTCTATAAAACAATGTTTAAAGTAGCAAAACCTAGAGTTTCACTTATTAACATTGGAACTGAAGATTACAAAGGTCTTACATCAACTAAACAAGCTCACGAATATTTGAAAACATTAAATGATATTAACTATGTTGGATTTGTTGAATCAAGAGAATTATTTAATGGAAACATTGATGTAGCTGTTGTAGATGGTTATGCAGGTAACACAATGCTTAAAAGTTATGAAGGAGCAATTGGTGCATTTTCAAAAGCACTTAAAGGTCAAATATTAACTAAATTAAAATACAAAATTGGTTATTTACTTTTAAAAGGTGCATTTAAAAATGTTGGTAAATCACTTGACTACCGTTCAGTTGGTTCTGCTTGAGTACTTGGTGTTAATGGACTGGCAATTAAAGCTCACGGTTCATCTGATGCAAAAGCTTACTACAATGCATTATTATCAATTCAAGAAGCTCTTGAAAATAACTTATTAGAAAAATTGCAAACATTATCAGATTCAATTAAAGTTGATAATTTAGAAAGCGAAGAATAATATGGTTAATTCACTTAAAAGCTTTTTTGAAATAAATAATATTCAACCAATTAGAACAGACTATTATCTATTAGCAATTACGCATTCGTCTTTTAATAGAGATAAAGATGATAACTACGAAAGACTTGAATTTTTAGGAGACTCACTTCTACAATTTGTCAGTTCAAACTACATATTCAGAAAGTATCCTGAATTATCACAAGGTCACGCAACCAGATTAAGATCAACTGCAGTTAGAACG
This sequence comes from Mycoplasma sp. 21DD0573, assembly GCF_034863425.1. Lineage (NCBI taxonomy): Bacteria > Bacillati > Mycoplasmatota > Mollicutes > Mycoplasmatales > Mycoplasmataceae > Mycoplasma > Mycoplasma sp. 21DD0573. Next base: position 3,516 of record NZ_JAYFEZ010000016.1, on the reverse strand, counting down.
GAAGCACTTGCTAAAATATCTAACGAATTAGGTCTTTTAAAAATCTTAAGAACTGGACCTGGAAAAATGCGTGAATCAGTGATTAATTCACCAAAAGTTCAAGCAGACGTGTTCGAAGCAATGATAGCAGCTATATTTTTAGATCAAGGATTTGAAAAAGCTTCACAATTCATAATCAAACATATATCTCCTATCATTGACTCGGTACACAATGATGAAAATAAAGATCCTAAAGGACAACTACAAGAATACTTTCAAAGTATGACAAAGGAAAGTATCACATATCAAACTGATCAACTCAGTGATAAACGTTTTTTAGCAAAAGCTAAACACGATGGTGTTATTTATGGTGAAGGTGTTGGTTTAAGCAAAAAAGAGGCTGAAACTAATGCTGCTATTGATGCACTACAAAAGCTTAAAGATAAAATTGAGGTGCAATAATGAAATTAGTAAAAATCGAAGCACATGGTTTTAAATCATTTGCTGAACCTGTAATCTTACGTTTTAATGGAGGTGTTGCTGGTATTATCGGACCAAACGGTTCTGGTAAAAGTAACATCAACGATGCTATTAAATGAGTTTTAGGAGAACAAAGTTCTAAAGAACTTCGTGGAGACTCAATGCAAGACGTTATCTTCGCTGGTTCTAAAACAGCTAAACCAATGGACTTTGCAAGAGTTACATTAACATTTGATAACAAAAACTCAAATAACTCAATTCCTGATGAAGTTGTAACAATCACACGTGAATTACAACGTGGTAAAGGTGTAAACAACTACTATATGAATGGACAACCTTGCAGATACAAAGATATTAAAAGTATTGCAATGGAAACAGGTATTGGGAAAAGCTCATTAGCTATTATTTCTCAAGGAACTGTTTCAGACATAGCTGAAGCATCTGATGAAGATAGACGTGGAATTTTCGAAGAAGCTGCTGGAGTTTCTAAATTCAAATTCAAGAAAACTGAATCAGAAAGAATGCTTAAAAGCGCTGAAGATTCAATGAATCAACTTGAACCTAGAATTTCAGAGCTCGAAAAACAACTCGGACCATTAAGAAAACAAGCTGAAAAAGCTTTAATCTACAGAGATAAAGCAGAAGCTCTTAAAAAAGTTGAAATTCCATTCTTAGCTAAAGGAATAAAAGAAAATAAAAGAATTTACGAAGAATTAGACGAAGAACTTCGTGGTGTAGACGAAACAATGCAAAAATACAAAGAAGAAATTGCTAGTTTACAAATCGAAATTAAAAACGCTAAAGTCGAAAAAGAAAAAGCAAGACAACAAGTTGATGAACTTGAGGGAACATACAATGGTATGGCTTCAAGATTAAACTCATTAAACTCAACAATTGATCAACAATTTGCAAAAATTAACTTAATCACGAGTGGACAAGTAACAGTTGATAATGATGAAGCTATCAAATCATATGCAAGTGCAATTAAAAGACTTGAAGCTGAATTACTTTACAACACACATACTTATAGTGAACTTAAAGCTCAATTTGAAGAAACTAGAAAACAAATTGAAGAAGATACAAACTTAGTAAACAATTTAAGAATTGCTAACCAAAACCACAGAGACAACTTAATTTCTGCAAAAACGACCTTACAATCTTTATACAGAACTAAAGAATCTAAATTAAACCTTTTCAAAGGTCCTAAAACAATTATGGAAAACAAAATGTCTTTCAAAGGTGTTAAAGGACTTGTTAGAGATTTAATTAAAGTTAAACCAGAATACATCACAGCTATTGAAACTGTTTTAACTCACGCTGCACAACACATTGTTGTTGATATTCCAAACACAGCTGTTAAAGCAGTTGAATTCCTTAAACAAAACAATGGTGGTAGAGCAACATTTATTCCTCTTACATCTATCCAAGAAAAATTTGTTCGTGACGACTATTTATTAGCAGTTACAGGACATCCTGGATTTGTTTCTCTTGCTTCAGATTTAGTTGATGCAGATCCACAATATTCGGTTTTAGTTAAATTCTTATTAGGAAACGTTGTGGTAGTTGATGATATTAAATCAGCTAATGCTATTTCAAACCTTCTTGAGAAAAAATATATGATTGTAACTCTTGATGGTGACATTATCCGTGTTGGAGGGATTATCGTTGGGGGAACTGCTCAAGAAAGTGATAACGTCTTAGGTATTGATGAAAAAATTGCAAACCTTGAAAACAAAATCTCTGGTATTGAACCAATGATTAAGAAAAATGAACAACAAATCGAACAATTATCATTTAGACGTAACCAATTAATCCAAAAGAGCAGAAGTACTGAATTAGAAATTCACAACTTAGAAAACTCAATCAAACAAAAACGTGAAGAAGTTACAAACTTAAAAGGAAAAGTTGATGCCTCTTCATTATCACTTGATGATTTTGAAAACTCTGAAACAGTTATTGAAAGAAACAAATTACAAGCAAAACTTATCGTTGTTAAAAATGAGCTTGCTGTTGCTAAAAACTTATACCAATCTTGAGATGAAGCGTTATCACTTTACAACACTAAATTATCAGATGCTCAAGATTCTCAAAATGCCTTAAACAAAGGTTACAGCAGTAAAATGATTAACAAATCTGAATCATTCAAGATTTTCACTGAATATACAAACAGATTAGCTAACGTTTACCATATGACAGTTGAATACGCTGATCAAAACTTTGTTTTAGAAATTTCTTATGAAAAAGCAAAAGAATTTGTCGAAGAATTAAGACAACAAATTGCTGAACTTGGAAATGTTAACTTAGAATCTATCGAACAACTTGAAGAAGTTGAAAACAGATATGACACATTAGTAGCAAACAGAGATGAATTAGTTCAAACAAGAGACACTTTATACCAAGCTATCGCTGAACTTGACAAAATCATTGTTACAAGACTTACAAATGTTGTTCATGACGTTAACCAAGAATTCAACAACGTATTCAAATCTATGTTCGGTGGAGGAGCTGCTGAAGTTAGATTCGTTGAACCTAATAATATTTTAGAATCAGGAATCAGCATCTTTGCTCAACCTCCTGGAAAAAGTGTTAAAAACCTTAAATTATTCTCAGGGGGAGAAAAAGCGCTTATTGCTATCTCATTATTATTCGCCATCTTAAGAGCTAGACCTCTTCCATTATGTATTCTTGATGAGGTTGAAGCTGCTCTTGATGAAGCTAACGTTGTTAGATATGCAGAATACTTACAAGAACTTAAGAAACAAACTCAATTTATTGTTATCACACACAGAACAGGAACAATGCAAAGAGTTGACTCATTATTTGCTGCAACAATGCAAACACGTGGAATTACAAGTTTCTTCAGTATTCACTTAAAAGATGTTGAAAAATACATTACTGAAGAAGCTAACTAATTCAATTTGATAGTTGACTATCACAAGAAATTGTGGTAGTTTTTTGTTTATCTAAATTTGTAAAAAATAAGCAAAAAAACGAAATTTTGCTAAACTAGGACAAGTTTTATAGACAATTTATAAAAAACTCAAAGCATCTCAATAT
>NZ_JAYFEZ010000015.1:0-14191 GCF_034863425.1 Mycoplasma sp. 21DD0573 | reverse complement strand
ATAATTGAATCAACAACCAAAATTGGTTGTTTTTTACTAAAAAACCTACACAAATATTTGTGTAGGTAATTTTGATTATATTTGTGTAAGCTTTCCAAAAACCATATTTGAACGTACAGTATCAGAGAAATCTTCACCGTAAAAGTATTCTAATATAGCGAACCCAAAATCTAATGAAGCAGTTGCATTTGATGCTGTAATAAGGTTTCTGTCTATATTAGTGAATGGAGATTGTTTTCAATTGTTAGAGTTAATGATTTTTCCATCTTTTCAGAATGGTTTACTTCATTCAGAAAAGAATGAAACGTATTTTTGGTCTTTGATTATATTAAATTCAGCTAAAACGTTTGGTGCATCACAGATAGCTGCAAGAGGTTTGTTAAGTTCATTAAAGAATTTGTTAATTAATTCTAATGACTGCTGATTTTGCCTAAGTGTTTGGCAGCCTCTACCACCGGGTACGAACATTAAATCGAATTCGTTTAAATTAACTGAATTAACAATGTTTGTTATTTTAACAATATTAAATTGTCCTGAAGCTTCTTTTAAGTTTGGAGAATAATAAGTAATTGATTCTAGTTTACCTGAAGCGACTAAAACAGATAAAGTTGTGTTTAATTCTATGTCGTTAAATTTATCTTCAATTATTACAAGAAGTTTCATTATTTTTTACCTCTTTTAATTACACCTTTTCAAATTAAGTATAAGAATATTGTTAAAGGTAATAATACAACTAAAATGAAAACAATAATGTAAGCTTTAATTCAAGCTTTATTCTCTAATCTTCTATCTGTATTTGTTTTAGCAACAACTTCTTCAGGGTTGTTTAAGATTGCTAATTTAATTTCAGCTTGTCTTTTTCTATCGTAAATTCTAAGAACGGTAAATACAATCGCACTAGCTGCTATTGTAGTTCCTAAAATAATGAGCATATTTTTAGTGCTTCCAAAAGCATTATCTAAAATGTCGGTTCATTCAACTTTTGAGTTAATGTAAATTCATGAACCTTCTTTACCTGTGTTTACTTCTCAAGGAGATGTAAAGTAAAGTAAGCAAACTACAGCAATGAACAATCCAGTATATGTTAAGAAGAAAGCATAAATTCAACTTAAACGAAGCATTTTGAGCGTAATTGCTCTGTATGCTTCAGCAATAAGAACACCATTCATTTGTGTTCCATTAATGTAACTGTTTTTAGTTATTTCTTCAGTTTTAATTCATGACTTACGTCTTGTTAAAGCTTTAATTCATAAACTTAATGAAATTAAGAACACAATGCTTATTCCAATGTATCAAGCAATACCTTGTGTATGAGGTGGTTGCGATTTAAATGTATTAACAAAATAATTAATAATTGCAGCAACTATACAAAGACAGAAAATGGAAAATCATATCGAGAAAGAAAGTAATGCTAGTTTTTTCTCTCTTTTAAATAATTTAAGAATATTTTCAGGAACTATGCTTTTTGGATTTACATTAGTAACTTCGTTTGTGCCAACATTTTGAACTTGTGTTTGATTTGCATAAACACCAGTTGAACTAGATGAGTTTTGAACTGAAACTGGATTTTGATTTTGTTGTTCTTGATTATTCATAATTACTCACTTGCTCCAGTTGACATATTTGCACCTGGTTGTGGATTTTCTGTATTTGGTTGGTTATTTGTGTTACCTGAGGTTTCAGTTGTTTCTTGTTTATTAAGATCTCTTAAAACAGAATTTTTAAGGTTTCCTAAAATTCCTAAAGCTAAATCTGCTGTGTTTGTTTTTTCAGAGATTGTTGGGTTAATTTTTAAAATCGCATCAACAATTTTTGATAAGTTTTGCTCTTGCGAACTATCTGATTTAGCTGCTGCTAACCCTAGCATTCCGAAGACATTTTTGACTTCTTCTGGAATTAATGTAATTGAATTTTGTTGTAATTCTTCATTGATTTTATCAACAACAAATTTTGTAAAGTCTGCTTTATTTTGTTCGCTTGAGTTCACTGTTGAGCCAGGATTTGCTGCAATAAATTGAGCTTCATATTTTGTGATGTAAGCTTCAAGTTCTTTATTGTTTTCGATTTCATTTTTAGATTTTTCATCTAACAATGTAGGAATGTTTTTAGCAACTATATCAACAAATTTTTCATTTTCTAACATAGCTGCAATAGTATTTGAGTTTTTAAGTAATTTTTCAATATCATCTTTAGATAATGAATTTGGATCCTTTATAAATTTAATTGCTAAATCATGTAATTCTGAGTCAACAAATAATTGAACCATTGAAAAAATTCCTGAAGCCAAGTTTGTTACAGATGAACCTTGACCACCAGTCATAATTTTCACACCAAGTTCTGTAGCTTTATTTGCTTTATTTGAGCTGGGTGCCATTGTTGAAATTACGTTAGCAAGTAATAATGAACCGGGTAAAGTAAGAATTACGTTTGTAATTCCTCATAACCCACCGAAACCTGCTCTAGAGAATTTAGATCTTTTCTTATTTTTCTCTTTTCTTTTCTTTATTGTTGCTAAATGAATGATTCCGATTATTAATCATAAAAATCCTCTAACGCCTCAGTAAACTCCTAAAGAAATGAATGTTATTGCAAATGTAAGAATTTCATATGCAGATTCAAATTTTTGATCTTCTTGTGCTTTTTTCTCAAATGCAGCTTTAAAAGCTACTGATAAAATAACAGAAACAATAATTGTGATAACTATTGAAACTGTTTTGAAAATAGTTCATTTTCATCTTAAGAATCAACCTGTGACAAATGAAAATAAAACAAGTGTAACAATTAAAATAGGCATTCAAATAGTTGGGTCTGAAATTTTAGACGACATCAAATTCGCGAAGAAGTCATATAACTTATCCATTGCGTTCGATGACTCACTACTTGATGATGTTTGAGTTTCAAAAAATGTAAGCATATTCTCCTTTCTATATTTTTTTAGTTAGTTAAATTACAAGAATTTAGCTTTAGGTAGTTTCTTTCAAGGGTTTTTCTTAGCAATTCTATCGATAAATAACATTCCGTTTAAGTGGTCTAATTCGTGTTGAAATACTATTGCTAAATATCCATCAACTGTTAAGTTTTGGAATTCTCTAGCAAAATAACTGTAAGCTCTGACTGTTATTTTTTCAGATCTATAAACATATCCTTCTTGGTCTGGTCAATCTTCAGAAACACTTAAGCAACCCTCACCTTCAGAAAGTGCAATTTTCTTATCGCTTTTAGCAATAATAACAGGGTTAAATAAAACATCTTTATAAATTGTGTTACCTAATTCATCTTGTATAAAAACATAAAAGACATTTTTAAGAACACCATATTGAACTGCTGCTACACCAACTCCGGCTCTAAATTCAGAACCATCTTTTTGCGAATCATCAATGTGATAAATCATTTTCTCAGCTAATTCAATATCCTCATCTGTTAATGGAAGAGGCACATCTTGTGATTTTTTTCTAAGTACTTTTTCTGGTAATTGTACGATTTCTACTTTAAATTTTTTATTCATAATATTAATTATAATATATTAAATTAATTATAATTTAATATAAATTAGCTAACGAAGCATATTCAATTAATTAGGAGGGACAATGACAGCGATTCAACTTAGCAATTCAATTTTGTTTAATATTTTATTATTCATTTTTGGATACATTGCAGGATCCTTAAACACTTCAATTATATGAGGAAAAATTGTTAAAAAAGATGTTAGAGAGCTTCATTCAAAAAACGCAGGAGCAACTAATTCCTCTAGAGTACTAGGGAAAAAAGCAGGACTATACATTTTACTAATAGATATTTTTAAAACAATTTTAATGGTTTCAATTGCATATGGATTGTGTAAGGCTATCAATAAAAATAGTTTAAATATGAGCTTATATGTATTTCCAATTTTATGTGGTTTAGGAGTTGTTGTTGGGCATTGTTTTCCTATTTTCTTCCAATTCAAGGGTGGAAAAGGAGTTGCTACATCAATTGGTTTATTAATTTCAATCAACATTTCACTTTTACCAATTGCTGCAGTTATATTCTTTGCAGTATTATTCTGAAAAAAATATGTTTCATTAGCAAGTATTGTGTCAGCTCTTTTAATGATGCCTGTAATTATGTTTGGTCACTGATTTTTAAGTTCAGATCTTTCTTGAGCAACTAATATGAAATGACTTGCTGACTATAGTACAACCGCATCACTTTATAATTATCAATTAACTAGTGGAATCTTCTTTATAGCAGCAGTGCTACTAATAGTTATAATGCACAGAGATAATTTAGTTAGAATTTTTAAGAATCAGGAAAGAAAGTTATCTTTTTTAGATAGAAGTAACAAAAAATAGAGAGATTTTAAAGTCTCTCTATTTTTTGTTAAATTAAATTATTATTTTTCAATGTTATAGAATGCTTCTCTACCTTTGAATGAAGATACTGAACCTAATTCTTCTTCAATTGCTAATAATCTATTGTATTTTGCAATTCTATCTGTTCTTGATAATGAACCTGTCTTAATTTGTCCTGTGTTCATAGCGACAGCAATATCAGCGATTGTTGTATCTTCTGTTTCGCCTGAACGGTGTGATACAACAGCTGTCATATTTGCTTTTTGAGCCATTTGAATAGCTTCAAAAGTTTCTGTTAATGAACCGATTTGGTTAATTTTAATTAAGATTGAGTTCATTGATTTTTCTTCAATAGCACGTTTTAAAATTGCTGTGTTTGTAACTGTTAAGTCATCTCCAACAATTTGTAATTTGTTTCCTAATTCTGCTGTGAATTTTTTGAATCCTTCTCAGTCACCTTCAGCAAACCCATCTTCGATTGAAATGATTGGGTACTTGTCAACTAAGTGTTTTAAGTAATCTAACATTTCATCTGATGTATATGTGAATTTAGTATCTGTTAAGTGTTCGAATCCAGGTAATTGTTTTTCAACAGCTGCTTTTAATTTTTTGAATGTGTATACACCATCTTCATATAATTCACTTGATGCACAGTCCATTGCAATAGCAACAGCATTTTCACCTGATTTAGCAGGAACATATCCAGCTGCTTTAATAGCTTCAACTAAGAAGTCTAAAGCTTCTTCGTGTGATTTGAAGTTTGGAGCAAATCCACCTTCATCACCAACTTGAACACCGTGTCCGTGTTTTTTAAGTAATTTAGCTAAGTTATGGAAAACAAAGTTAGCCATTTGTAAAGCTTCACGGAATGTTTTAGCTCCAACTGGCATAATCATAAATTCTTGGAAGTCAATTGTGTTTGAAGCGTGTTCTCCACCATTGATAACGTTTAACATAGGAACTGGTAATTCGTGAGCGTTAAATCCACCTAAGTATTTGTAAAGTGGAATTTGTAATTCATTAGCAGCAGCTCTAGCAACAGCTAATGAAACTCCTAAGATAGCATTAGCACCGAATTTAGATTTGTTTTCTGTACCATCTAATTCAATCATTTTTCTATCAATTTCACGTTGTAATGTAACTTCCATACCTTCGATGTAAGGAGCAATATCGTTGTTAACATGATCAACTGCTAACATAACTCCTTTTCCACCAAATCAGTTACCTTCATATTCAGAACCTTTGTCCCTTAATTCAAGAGCTTCACGTGATCCTGTAGATGCACCTGAAGGAACTTTAGCAATACCGTATCCACCAAATTCTGTGAATACTTCAACTTCAACAGTTGGGTTACCACGTGAGTCTAGAATTTCACGTGCGTGAATTTTTTTAATTGCTGACATTTAGTCTCCTTTATTTAATTTTTAATGTACATTTAAATTAATTAACTTTTCTTCTAGAAAAGTAATGTAATTATAACATTTTTAAATTTATATACTTTGAGCAAGTTTATCTGCGATTAATTTCACATTTTTGTTTAATTTTGTGCGATTTTTAAAATCTGTTAAGGTTGGATATTCTCAAAAATAACTTTCAATATAACTACCAAAACATTTATGTGTAAGTCTTAAAAGTATTTTTTCAAGGATTAATAAAACTAAATAAAAAAAATAAAAAATATTGATACACACGGGTAAGTTGTTATATAATTGCTTTGCTAAATTATTATCAAAATAAATAGCTTAACAATATTAATCTTAAAATTTATCAAATCACAAATGAAAGGAAGCATAAAATGCCAACAACTAATCAATTAGTTACACATGGTCGTAGCTCAAAAATTAAAAAACAAAACGCTCCTGCTTTAAGCGTTAGCTACAACTCATTAATTAAAAAAGCTAAAAAAATGGCTTCACCATTTAAACGTGGTGTATGTACTCGTGTTGCTACAATGACACCTAAAAAACCTAACTCTGCATTACGTAAATATGCTCGTGTTAAATTATCAAACGGAATGGAAGTTACAGCTTACATTCCAGGAGAAGGACACAACCTTCAAGAACACTCAGTTGTTTTAATCCGTGGAGGACGTGTTAAAGACTTACCTGGGGTTAGATACCACATCGTTCGTGGAACACAAGATGCTGCTGGGGTAGCGAAACGTAACCAAGGACGTAGTTTATACGGTGCTAAAAAACCTAAATCAGAATAATAATTTAAATTAATTTATACACACAATAATTATTAATATAAGGAGGACATATGTCAAGAAAAAAAAGTGCCCCAATACGTGAAGTACTTGCAGATCCAGTTTTTAACTCTGTTATTGTTACAAAGTTAATTAACCAAATTATGTTAGATGGTAAAAAATCTATCGCTCAAGACATTTTATATTCAGCATTTAACATTATTAAAGAAAAAACTCAAAGAGAACCAATGGAAGTTTTCTTAGAAGCAGTTGAAAACATTACACCTCAATTAGAAATCAGAACAAGAAGAATCGGTGGAACAAACTACCAAGTTCCTACAGAAGTTTCTCCTCGTAGAAAACAAACATTAGCATTAAGATGACTTGTTCAATACTCAAGATTAAGAAATGAAAAAACAATGGATGTTCGTTTAGCTAACGAAATCATTGATGCATCAAACAAAACAGGTGGAGCTATCAAAAAACGTGAAGATACACACAAAATGGCTGAAGCTAACCGTGCATTTGCACACTTCAGATGATAGTCTAAGGTTTATTTATGGCTAGAGAATATGAATTAAAAGATTACCGTAATATCGGTATTATGGCCCACATTGATGCTGGAAAAACAACAACTACAGAAAGAATTTTATTCCACACAGGTAAAATTCACAAAATTGGTGAAACACACGATGGTGCTTCACAAATGGACTGAATGGCACAAGAACAAGAACGTGGAATTACAATTACATCAGCTGCTACAACAGCTTTCTGAAAAGGAAAAAGAATTAACATTATCGATACACCAGGACACGTTGACTTCACAGTTGAGGTTGAACGTTCATTACGTGTATTAGATGGTGCTGTAGCAGTTCTTGATGCTCAATCAGGAGTTGAACCTCAAACAGAAACAGTTTGAAGACAAGCTACAAACTACAAAGTTCCTCGTATTGTTTACGTTAACAAAATGGATAAAGCTGGTGCTGACTTCGCAGCTTCAGTCGCTTCAGTTAAACAACGTTTAGGTGGAAATGCAGTTGCTATCCAATGACCTATCGGTGCTGAATCAGATTTCGAAGGTATTATTGACCTTGTTACATTAGAAGCGATTAAATACAACGGAGAACCACAAGAAGAAGAATTTCCAACAGAAATTCCTGCTCACTTAAAAGACATCGTTGCTGAAAAACGTCAAGAATTATTAGAAGCGGTTGCTAACTTTGACGAAGAATTAATGATGTTAGTTCTTGAAGGTGGAGATTTAAGTGTTGAAGAATTTAAAGCTGCAATTAGAAAAGCTACTTTAACATCAGAATTCTTCCCAGTAGTATGTGGAACATCATTCAAAAACAAAGGTGTTAAGAGAATGATTGACGCTGTTGTTGATTATTTACCATCACCACTTGATGTACCACCAATCCCTGCTTTCGATGGGGATAAAGAAATATTTGTTAATGCAACAGACGATGGAGACTTTTCTTCATTAGCTTTCAAAGTTATGACAGACCCATACGTAGGTTCATTAACATTCTTCCGTGTATACCGTGGAGTTCTTGAAAAAGGAAGCTACGTATACAACACAACTAAAGAACAAAAAGAACGTATTGGACGTATTTTACAAATGCACGCTAACTCACGTGTAGAAATTGACGAATGTAGAGCTGGAGATATTGCTGCTGCTGTTGGTCTTAAATACACAACAACAGGAGATACATTAGTTGGAGAAAAATCACCAAAAATCGTTCTTGAAAAAATGGTATTCCCAGAACCAGTTATCTCACAAGCTTTAGAACCAGAATCAAAAGCTGCTACAGAAAAATTATCATTAGGATTACAAAAATTAGCTGCTGAGGACCCTACATTTAGAACATATACTGATGAAGAAACAGGTCAAACAATTATTGCCGGAATGGGTGAATTACACTTAGACATTATTGTTGATCGTTTAAAACGTGAATTTGGTGTTAAAGCTAAAGTTGGAGCACCTCAAGTTTCATACCGTGAAACAATTACAATTCCTGCTGAAGTTGAAGGAAAACACATCAAACAATCAGGAGGAAAAGGACAATATGGACACGTATGAATCAAATTCGAACCAAACCCAGATGGTGGATTTGAATTCGTGGACAAAATTGTTGGTGGAAAAATTCCAAAAGAATACATTAAATCAATTCAAAAAGGTCTTGAAGAAAAAATGGCAGCTGGTATTTTAGCTGGTTACCCAATGATCGACGTTAAAGCTACATTATTCGATGGATCATACCACGACGTTGACTCATCAGAGATGGCTTACAAAATCGCTGCTTCTAAAGCACTTACAAAAGCAAAAGATAAAATTGGTACAGTATTATTAGAACCAATTATGGACGTTTCAGTAGTTGTTCCATCAGATCACATCGGAGATGTTATCGGTGACTTATCAAGACGTAGAGGACTTGTTAACGACCAAGAACAAAGAAATGATGGAGCTGTTATTGTTAGAGCAATGGTTCCTCTTTCAGAAATGTTCGGTTACTCAACAGAACTTAGATCTATGACAAGTGGACGTGGAACATACCAAATGCAATTTGATCACTACGAAAAAACTCCAAAATCAATTGCTGATGAAATTATTAAACGTAGAAACATTCAAGATAAAGATGAAGATTAATATTTAAATTTTCACTTTAAATAATTTAAAAAAGTAGGTATATCCTACTTTTATTTTTTACTTATTTGACTTATACACTATTGCAAAAGTAAAATTAACTCAATAATTAAGGAGTTATTAATGAGCATCATAATACTATGTATAATAGTATTATGTTAAATATAGTTTTATATCAACCAGAAATCGCCCCAAATACAGGGAATATAATCAGAACTTGTTATGCACTGGGTGCAAAATTACACATCATCAAACCAACAAGTTTTTATCTTCATCCTAAATATCTTAAAAGAGCAGGTGCAGGAAGAATGCTCAGTGACATTCAACACGAAATTCATAACTCATATGAAGATTTTCACAATAAGTACAAAGATAAAAAAATCTTTTATGTAACTAGATATGGTTTAGAGACATATACAAATGTTAAATATAATGAAGTTCACCAACAAACTGGTGAAGTATGATTAATGTTTGGTAGAGAATCTACAGGTATTGATAAAAGAATCTTAAAAGATAATTTAGAAGATTGCATTAGAATACCGATGGTTTCAGCTATGCGTTCAATTAATCTTGCTAACTGTGTTGCTATTTTAGGATTTGAAGTTATGAGACAACTTGATTTTAAAGATTTATCAAAATTTGAAGTTGAAAAAGGAAAACATTACTTAGAACAATATGATGAAAATAATAACCAGTAAGCAAAATCAGTTTATCAAGGATGCTTATAAACTTTTAGATAAAAAATATAGAAGTAAAGAATCAAAGTTTTTAGTTGAAGGTTATCACTTAGTCAATGAAGCGAAAGAAAAGGGTATTTTACTAGAAACAATTGAAGTAGTTGATAAAAATAAATTTGCTGATTCGATTTTAGTCACAGAGGAAATCTTAAATTATTTATCAGACACATCTACACCACAAGGTATTATAGGTATTTGCAAATTTCCTGATGTCTCAAAATCAATTAGTAACAGAGTTTTATTTTTAAATAATTTGCAAGAACCTGGAAATGTAGGGACAATTTTTAGATTAGCGAGAGCCTTTGATTTTGATACTGTTATTGTCCAAAACTTTGATTACTTTAATCCAAAAGTTATTCGTTCTTCACAAGGTGCACTTTTTGATTTGAATTTAATCAAGACAAATAATATTGATATTTTAGAGGAACTTAAAAAACAAAACTATATTTTATATGCAACTATGTTAGACACAAATGCTAAGAAGTTAAATGAAATTGATTTTTCAAGAGAAGAAAAAATTGTCATTATTTTAGGAAACGAAGGTAATGGGATTGATAATCAAACTGCTTCGTTATCTGATGAAAAAGTTTACATTCCAATTTCATTTGAAAGTTTAAATGTAGCAACTGCTGCAGCAATTGTGTTGAACAAAGTTAGAAATGGGTAATTATGAATAAATTCGATAATTTAATTGAACAAATTAAAAACTATAACTTTCATTTATCTTTAGAAGGGTACAATAAAACGGAAGTTGAAAGTCATTTAAATGAATTGATTAGACAAATTAATGAAATTGTTAATGAAATAAATGAATCAACCGAAAGAACAGAATTATATAAAGCCCAATATAAAGAACTTTACAAAGAAAATAAAATTCTTGCTGAAGAAGTTAATAAACTTAGATTAGAACTAGAAAAATTAAATAAATAGGATAAATATGGAATTAGAACACAAAGAACAAAAATATGAGAATTTAATTCAATGATTCCCTGGTCATATGGCTAAAGCTTTTAAAGAATTAAAAGAAAAAGCTTCATTAGCTGATATTTTTATAGTAGTTTTAGATGCAAGATGTCCAATTAGTTCATATAATGAAGACTTTGACAAAATTGCACCACAAAAAAAGAGATTGTTCATTATTACTAAATCAGATTTAATGGATCAATCCAAAAAAGCAAAAATCGAAAAAAGATTTGCAAACGAAACGTTATTATGATTAGATCTTAGAAAATCATCTTCAAAACAAGTTATTTTAAAAAAAATTAAAAAACTTTCACAAGAAAGAATTAATAAAAACAGAGAAAAAGGGATGTTGATAACCAGAATGAAATCATTTGTTGTTGGTGTTCCAAACTGTGGGAAAAGTACACTTATTAATTTAGTTTCAGACAAAAAAACTTTAAAAGTTGCTAACTATCCAGGTGTAACTAGAGAAAATAAGTGAGTTGTCAACGGTGAATATTTATTTTTAGATACACCAGGTATTTTGCTTCCTAAATTTGAAGATCAAGAAGTTGCTGTTAAATTATTAATCACAGGTGCTATTAAATTAGATAACTTCTCACCAGAGGTTGTTTCAATGAAGTTTTATGGATTAATTTCAAAATATTATCCAGAAAAATTAGAACAATTAGGTCTAAAACCATCTCAAGATGATATTGAAATTTACTCACAATTATTTAGCTATGGTGAAAGATTTAAAATTTACAAAGAAAACCAAAGAATTGACACTGTAAAAACTTACCAACATTTTATAAATTGAGCTAAAAATTTAGAAGGAGTTACATACGATTAATTCGTGTGTTTTTTATTTAATCTTTTATAATATTAAAACTATGAGTCAAAACAATACATATAATGCAAGTAATATTCAACAATTAAAAGGGCTTGAAGCTGTTAGAAAAAGACCTGGTATGTACATTGGTGGAACTGATGTACATGGTTTACATCACTTAGTTTGAGAAATTGTAGATAACTCAATCGACGAGGCACTAGCTGGTTATGCAACTGAAATAATTGTTACATTAAGAAATGATGGTGGTGTTTCAGTTCAAGACAATGGACGTGGTATTCCGGTTGATAAAATTAAAGGTTCAACAAAAACAGCTGTAGAAGCTGCTTTCACTGAATTGCATACAGGTGGAAAATTTGATGATAGTGCGTATAAAACATCAGGAGGTCTTCACGGTGTTGGAGCTAGTGTTGTTAATGCTTTATCAACAAAAGTTGTTGTGGAAGTTTCAAGAGATAAAAAGATCTATTTAACTGAATTTCAACAAGAAAAAATCCTTCAAAGAACTCACGAGGTAGGTGTATCTAAAAATACAGGAACAATAGTGACTTTCTGACCTGATTATCCACTTTTTAAAAGAGCTAAGTTAAGTTTTGACAAAATTTCAGAAAGACTTAAAGAAAGAGCTTTCTTAATTTCTAATTTAAAAATAATCTTAAGAGATCAAAATAATGATAAAACAGAAATTTATGAATACACTAAAGGTCTTGAATCATTCTTAAACTTTTTAAATGATTCAAAAGATTTAGTTTCAAAACCTATTTCATTTCAAGATGAAAAAAGAGGCATCTCTGTTGATTTTGCTTTTCAATGAACAACTCAATATGAAGATACAATTCTGAGTTTTGTTAACAATGTTAAAACAAGTGATGGTGGTTCACATGTGCTTGGACTAAAAACTGCATTTGTTAAATCAGTTAATAACTTTGTGTCAAAAGAAAATGTAGTCAAAGGTCAAAGAATTTATGAATGAGCAGACATTAAAGAAGGACTTAGTTGTGTTCTCTCTTTAAAAATTCCTGAAAGTATTCTTGAATTCGTAGGTCAAACTAAAGATAAATTAGGGACTCCAGACGCTAAACCTGTTGTTGAAGAAATTGTCTTTAAATATTTAGATTCTTGATTAAGTGAACACAAAGAGCAAGCTAAATTAATCATAGATAAAATTGAATCTTCATATGATTTAAGGCAAAAACAAAAATCATTAAAAGATGAAAGTAGAAAATCAAAACAAACAAGTAAAGAAAAATTAATTTTAAGTGACAAATTAAAACCTGCGACTGGTAAAAATAATGAACAAAATGAGTTATTTCTAGTCGAAGGGGACTCAGCTGGTGGTTCGGCAAAAAGTGGAAGAGATAGAAGATTTCAAGCTATCTTACCATTACGTGGAAAAGTCATTAACTCTGAAAAGAAAAAAATGGCTGAAGTTCTTGAAAATGAAGAAATCAACACAATTATTAATGCAATTGGAGCAGGATACGGTAGAGATTTTGATATTGAAAAATCCCAATATGGAAAAATAATCATTATGACTGATGCTGACACTGATGGTGCTCACATTCAACTTCTATTATTAACATTCTTTTATAGATTTATGAAACAGATGATTGAACAAGGAAAAATTTTCCTTGCACTTCCTCCATTATATAAAGTGACTCTTAAGAGCAGTAAAAAAATTCTTTATGCATGAGATGAAGATGATTTAAGTGATATGCTGGAAAATATAAAAGAATCATATGAACTCCAAAGATATAAAGGTCTTGGAGAAATGAATGCTGATCAATTGTGAGAAACAACTATGGATCCTAAAACAAGAACATTAGTTCAAGTAACAATTGAAGATGCTCTTATTGCTGAAAGAAGAGTTTCGGTTCTTATGGGAGAAAATGCTGAAAACAGAAGATATTGAATTGATCAAAATGTAAACTTCACACTTGAAGATAATTTCATTGAAAAATTAAACATATCTAATTAAGCAAAATGATTTTTATAAAAAAACAATAAAATAAAGTTTTTTGCTATAATATCAAAGAATTTTATTTTTACTCTTTTTATAAAGACTAAATAAAAGTTTATAAACATTTATTACTTATAGAAAGGAAGAAATTATGTCAAGAAGAGACGTTTTAACAGGTAGAGGACCTCAATCAGGTAACAAACGTTCACACGCATTAAATGCTACAAAAAGAAAATTTAATGTTAACTTACAAAAAGTTAGAGTTACAATAGACGGTCAAAAAATGACATTAAGAGTAAGTGCAAAAACATTAAAAACTCTTAAAAACAAAGGGTTAATTTAATCATTTCTCTAATACTTTTAAATTAAACATATATAATCAAAATAAATTACCTTGATCAAGTAATTTATTTTTTTATTTTTTTTAAAAAAAGCTTTGAATAAAAAAAATAGTGTTATAATATTCTTGCTTTTGATAGCAAAGAAGTTCTTTGAAAACTAGATATATACAAGACATGACAAGTCAATTTTTTTCG
>NZ_JAYFEZ010000014.1:0-16593 GCF_034863425.1 Mycoplasma sp. 21DD0573 | reverse complement strand
TATCTAGTTTTCAAAGAACTTCTTCGCTATCAAAAGCATGAATATTATAACACTAAATTAATTTCTCAAAATTTTTTTTAATTTTTTTAATATTGAATAAAAAACACAACTAGTTAATAATTACTAGTTGTGCCACTTAATAATTAACTATCTAAAATTTTCTTCTCAGTCTATTTTTTTGCCCCTCTAAAATTGACTTATTTTAAATTTCTATATTATATATATTGATTGGTTTTATTGTATTCTCTCTTTTAGTGTTTAATTCAATAATTACAGCATTTAACTGTGTGTTATTTTCACTGACAGTAAATTTCTCCCTACTGTTATATCTCATTTTTTTATAAACTTCCTCAAAGTTTGCGCCGATTGCTGCATTCATAGGACCAACCATACCTACATCAGTAATATATGCAGTTCCTTTTGGCAAGATCCTATAATCATTAGTTTGAACATGTGTATGTGTTCCGACTACTGCATCGACAACTCCATCTAAATATAGACCTAGTACATTTTTTTCACTTGTTGTTTCAGCATGGAAATCAACAAAATTGAAGTCCACAGATTCTTCTTCCATAATAGAATCAATAGCATCAAAAAAGTTATTTGCACTTTCTTGTTCTCATGGACTAAGTAGATTATTAAAAGTTATACCCAATAAACTAATAACTCTTAGCTTTGAATTTTTAACTTTAAATATCTTAGCCCCACTTCCTTGATAGCCTCTATCTATGTTTAATGGTCTAATTATGTTATTCTCATTTTCTAATAGTTCATAAATTTCCTCATTAGCTCATACATGGTTTCCCATAGTAAATGCATTTATCCCTAATTCTGAAAGTTTAAAATAATCTGTTTTATTAAGGCCTTTTCTTCCAGAAATGTTTTCCCCTTGAGCAATGATAAAATCTATTTTGTATTTTTCTTTTAAAGTTTGGATATATTTTTCTACAGTTTTAATTCCTGGTTCTCCAAAAATATCTCCAAAAAATAGTATTCTAATTTTCTTATTTCTTTGCTTAGTCAAGTTCATATAGCAATTATATGACTAACAAATTAAATGTTTAACTTATTTTTAACATTTAATTTTAGTTAAAATTGCTTCTCTTAACTCATTGTCATTTTCAATATAATCGCGCATATTTTTCTTTCCTTGAGCTATATTTTTACCATTATAGCTGTATCAAGAACCTTTTTTCTCAATTATTTTTTCTTCGACTGCGACATCAACAAGTTCTGAAAACTTATCAATACCTTTCGAAAATATCAATTCGCTCTGAGCAGACGTATAAGGGGCTGATAATTTATTTTTAACGACCTTGAACCTAATTTCAGTTCCTGTGTTTGATTTTCCATCTGTAATAATCGTTCCTTTCCTTACTTCAACTCTTATACTTGAATAAAATTTAAGAGCACGTCCTCCCGGAGTTGTTTCTGGACTACCAAAAATAACTCCAATTTTTTCCCTCATTTGATTTATAAATAAGATTGTTGTCTTATTCTTATTTGAATTTCCTGTGATTTTTCTAAGTGCTTTTGACATTAATCTTGCTTGAGCACCAATTTGTTGATCACCCATTTCTCCATTTAATTCAGCTTCTGGGACTAATGCAGCAACACTATCAACCACAATCAAGTCAATGAATCCTGATTTAGCTAGTGTATCGACAATTTCTAACGCTTGTTCCCCTGAATTTGGTTGAGATAAAATTAATTTGTCTAGTTGAACACCAATTCTTTTAGCATATTCAGGATCTATTGATTGTTCTGCATCTATAAATGCAGCTAAACCTCCATTCTTTTGAACTTCGGCTATAGTATGTAGAGCTAAAGTTGTTTTACCACTACTTTCAGGACCATAGATTTCAATAATCTTCCCTTGTGGAAAACCACCTATACCTAAGGCTCTGTCTAGAACATAGCTACCACTATGTATAGTTTGTATATTTATTTCAGGTTTTTCACCTAAAATCATTATTGAATCGTTACCAAACCTTTTTTCAATTTCATTTAAAACTGATTTTGCATTTTTCATTAATGTTGCATAATCAGGAATCGGAATGGTTGTTTCGATTTCTGTTAAATTCATTTTTCACCTCCCAATCTAATTACACAACTTTTTTAAGAAAATTTATCGCTCATTCCAAAACTGAACTAAAAAAGAACCACAAGCATCATAGTATAAATTCCCGATTAACTATGATAACTTGTGGTTCATTTTTTATAATAACTGCAATAAAATAAAAATTAAAAATTTTTGGTTAAATTTGAAAAAATTTTAAAAAATCAATTATTTACGAATATTTAAAGCTTCGATCACTTCGTTGTATTTTTCGAAATTTGTTTCTTTTAAATGTCTTAAAAGAACTTTACGATGTGAAATTTTTGCTAAGAAACCTCTTCTAGAATGATTATCTTTTGGGTTGTTAGCAAAGTGAGGTTTTAAAAGTTCGATATCTTCTGTTAAGATAGCAATTTGAACTGCTATATTTCCAGTATCTTTAGAATTTTTACCGAATTTTTCAGTTAATTCTAATTTTCTTTGTTTTGAAACCATAATATCTCCTTTGAATTTGAAATCATTATGTTTATAACCCAGATGTTTTATATTTCAAAACTCCGAGCTATAAATTTGTGTTTTATATGAAAAAATCTGATATTTCCTAGTATCTGTAAGTTTTATTTAATAATTACATATTGCAATTATTTTTAATTATATATCTTTTTAATTAAATTCTTCTAATTCTAAATCTAATTTAATAATTAAATAATATTTCTTTAGATTTTGCAATATCAGTGTCACTTAAAAATGCTTCATATTCATTTTTAATTAATCTAACTACTTTTCTGAATTCAATAACTATTTGACTATGTGCTAAATCTTCAAGTTCAAAGTTAAATAAATCTAAATAAACCGAATGATCCAAATCAATTAATATGCTTGCATATATTACTAAATCGTCAAAATAAATCACACCTGAATATATACCTGGATGAATGTTTACTAAATTTGCAGATTTTGTGATTATTAAATCAGAATTGACATTACAACTGATTGCATAATTGAAAACTAATAATGAATTAACAAAATCTAAATTACCAAACTCTATGCTTTCTTTTAGTTTTGATGTACTGATTTTTACATTTTCAATTTTCCGAGTTGGCTCAGTAATAAATGAATAATTTTTATTTAAAGTATTCTCATTTTTTGCAAGTTCAAAATTATAACTTGCTCGATGACCACATTTATAATCTTCGCCAGATATAAATGTGACTTTTTTATTTTGACCCAATTTATTTAAAAATAAAATTCCATCTCAATTTCTGATCGCTTCAAAATCAAGTTCAATAATTGAATCTAAATCCAATTGAGCAAGTTGCATATATTTTGCATTTTTATCTGTAAAACTAGTTCCATTATCTTTTGGTAACAATTTGTCAGAATTAAAACAAACTAAAATAACTCTGATATCTTCATTTTGTTTTTTTAATTCAATAGCCTTTTTATAGAGTTGATAGTGCCCTAAATGAAATGAATTAAATTCACCTAAAAGAAAAATATCATTATCTTTTGTCTCGAAATCATCTAAATCATAGATTAATAAATCTTCCATATTAAATTAAACCTAATTCTTTTAATTTTAAATATGCTCCATCGTATTCTGCATCTAACATAATTTCATCAGCATATTTTTTAACACTGTTGCTTGCAGTTTCTGTAGTTACACCAATATAAGCTTTTTGCAGCATATCAACATCATTTGCTCCATCACCGAAGGCAATTAGGTTTTCTTGCAATGTGAAACCAAGTTTTTCACACAACACTTCTAAAGCAGTACTTTTCATACAGTTTTTTGGACTAATGAAAATTCCATTACTTCAAGTTGAAGACACTTCCATTGATAAATTGTTATCTTCGATGAATTTTTGCATTTCTTTGCCTAATATTTTTGCATCAGGTGTGTTAATTGTAATCATATATAAATCATCATTTGATAGTTCTTTTTCATCAAAATCGTAATAATTAGTCATAAACGGTCTGATAAATCAAGATCTTAAATCCATTGTAGGCGACTTAAAGACTTTATCAAAATCAGTTACTGCAAATGCAACAATTTTATCTTTATATGCATTATAAAACTTAACAACATCTTCTTTAAGAAGGGTATTTTTGTAAATAAATTTCTCAGTTTTAGGGTCAAAAATAAATGATCCATTTGCTCCTATAAAGTAGTCTGGTTCAAGAATTTTTAAAAAATCCCCAATTGTTGCGAATTCTCTTGCTGTAGCTAAAACTGAAACAATTCCATTTTGTTTTAATAATGGAAAAATTTTTCTTGTATTTAATGAAAATTCTCTGATTCCTTTAGCTAATAATGTCCCATCAATATCAAATGCAGCTACTTTAATATTATCTTTGATTGTTTTCATATAAATTTATCCTTTCAATCGAAACTTTCTTAGGTTTAAAAATACCTTTTATTACTTGCCCAATGGCTCAAATTTCATTTTCATTTGGTGAATAAAGTAAGTAATCACCATCTTCTTTTTCAACTTTAAATTCATTACCATTTCTAATGAATTTAAAAATTTCATTATTTGAAATCATTTTTTTTAGATTTAATAATTTATCAATTTCAATTTGTTCATAGTGTTCTTCAGATAAGTCATCAACAGAAACATTTCCACAGCTTACTCTTTTTAAATAAGTCATTACACAATTTGTTCCTGTCTTTTGTGCCGTATCAACTAAAACACTTCTAACGTAGGTGCCTTCAGAAACTTTTAATTCAACTGTTGCTTCTTGAGTTTGCTCATCAAAATCAATTAAATTGTAAGCGAATATTTCTATTGGTTGTTTTCTTAATTCAACTTCCTTTTTCTCTCTTGCATACTCATATGCTTTCTTACCATTTATCTTTTTCGCACTATATATAGGTGGTATTTGAAATTTTAACGTTTTAACATACTCCATTGCTTCAAGAAAATCTTGTTTTGTAATTGGTTTATTATTTAGCATTTCGACCTTACCATCAACATCATACGTGTCGCTTTTGTAATTCAATTTACATTTTGCTATATAAGTTTTAGTTTTGTCAGCAATATAAGGCAACAATTTAGTTTCAAAATCTGTTGCAAAAATTATTAAACCGCTTGCTAATGGGTCTAAAATTCCAGAATGGCCTATTTTTTTGGCACCCAATTCTTTTTGTAAACCTCTAATAGTTTTATTTGAAAAATCACCACTTTTTTTATGATATTTGTAAAACATAATGCACCTACTTTTAGTATTTAAATTTTATAAGAAAAAATAATATTAATTTAATATTATTTGCAAAGTTATTCAATCACAAAAGTGCTATAATACTTTCAACTATGAATACATCTAAAAATCCAATTATTATTTTCACTGGACCTAGTGGTGTAGGAAAAGGGACAGTTGAAAGATTATTATTCGAATACGATGAGTTAAACTTATCGTTATCTTGTTCTGCTACAACAAGACTTCCTAGAGAAGGAGAGTTAGATGGTATTCATTACTATTTCATTGATAGAGATAGATTCAGAGACAAAATTAAAAGTAGAAAATTTCTTGAATTTTCTTACCATTTAGATAATTATTATGGAACTTTATATTCTGAGTTAGATAAGATTCATAAAAAACATAAAGTGCCTATGTTAGAAATAGAAACAAATGGTGCTAAACAAGTTATTAAGAAGTTCACTCAAGATACAAGAGAAGCTGATAAATATCACTTAATAACTATATTTTTAGCTCCACCATCAGTTGATGATTTAAGAAAAAGAATTTTAAACCGTGGTTCTGAAAATCCACAAACTCTTAAAAGTAGACTTAAAAAAGCCGAAGAAGAAATTGCTGATTCACACATTTTCCAATACATCGTTGTAAATGATGTTCCTGAAAGAGCGGCAGAAGAAATTAGAAGCATTCTACACAAGGAGCTTGGAATTGAGTAGTTTCTATTTTGAATCATTACAAGGTATTAGACCTAAAAACGACGATAGAGTAGCTGTATTTGAAAATGATACAGCTTATTTATCTATTCTATGCGATGGAATTGGTGGACAACCACACGGTGATACGGCTGCTCAAACAATAATTTCAAGATTTAAAACAGAATTTGAAAGCATTGGAACTCTTAATTCAGCAATTGCTATTGAATATTTTATAAAAAACACATTCGACAAAGTTCATAATGATTTTTACAACTTAATCAAAGAAGATCCATCAAAATTTACAATGGGTTCAACTTGTGTTGGATATTATTTTTCTAAATTGTTAAATTCACTTGTGATTTTTAACATCGGTGATAGTAGATGTTATTTATTAATTAAAAAATCTAAAAAAACAGAGCTTAAGTTGATGACAAGAGATCACAACTTATTAAATAAACTTACTGAAGAAAATAAAGATTCATCAACTTTTTCAGATAGCTATTTAAGATTACTTGTTAATGCTATTAGTTACAATAACAAAAAACATTTTGATGTTGACTTATTTGTTTTAGATCCAAAATCATTAAATATTATTGAGTGAATTGTATTAACTTCAGATGGTATTCACGAATTTGTTTCAACTTCAAAAATTGAAAATATTTTAACATCAACCAATTGTCCTGAAGAGGCTACTAAAAAGATAGTCTCAGAGGCACAAAAGAATAAATCAAGTGATAATATGAGCATAGTTTTACAAAGATTGAGAGGTACAAATGAGTAAATCAAACGAACAAATTAACTTAAATCCTCAATCTAATATTTATAAAAAATACGATGTTCAAAGAATTCTTGGAACTGGAGGAATGGGAACTGTTTTTTTGGCTACATTCAAGAATGATAAAAACAAAAAAGTAGCAATTAAATATTTAAATAATATTTTTAATGAAACTGAAGCTAAAAGATTTGAAGATGAAGCTAAATTACTTTCAAAAGTAAAATCTAAGTACTTACCAAGTTTTTATGAGCATCATAAAAGTTCAACTGAAGAATACTATGTTATGGAATATATCAGTGGTTTGACATTGCACGACCACATTCGAAAACATACATCCTTGAGTGCTAAAAAAGCAAGATCATACATTATGGAAATCGCTGAAGGAATAGGCGAACTTCATGTGCATGGAATTATTCACAGGGATATAAAAAGTCAAAATATCATAATTACTAATGACCAAAAAATTAAAATCCTAGACCTTGGCATTTCATTAACTCCTGAATCACAAAGATTAACAAGAGAAAATGCAGTTATTTGTAGCCCGTATTATGCAGCACCTGAATACTCAATTAAAAACCACAAAATAACAAAAGCTGTTGATATTTATGCTTTAGGTGTTTTATTGTTCGAAATGTTAACGGGAACTTATCCATACAAAAGCGAACATGAACATGAAACAATAACATTGCATTATAAAGGTACATTCCCATCAGCCAGAAACTTTACTGATATCCCTCAAGCATTGGATAATGTCATTTTGAAAGCTACAGCTAAAAAACCTGCAGATAGATATCAAACTGTTTTTGAATTTAAAAAAGCCGTCAGCGAATCGCTTGATTCCTCAAAAATGTTTGAGACACCATTGAAACCTGGTAAAGCTAAACAAAAGAAAAAACTTAGCAATATTATTAATAGCAATGCTTTCCTAATTACAATGATTGTTATTATTCTTGTAATAATTCTTGGAGTAGTTTTATGATTTACAATTTGAGGTAGCAATTAATGATTTACAAAGTCACAAAAATTGTCGCAGGAATTTACACATTGCAAAATAATCAAGGTGAGATTTTAAATATACCTGCTGCAGGTAAATTAAGATACCAAAATCAAACACCTATTGTTGGAGATAATGTTTTAGTTGAGAATAATCAATTAAAGGAAATCTTAGAAAGAAAAAACGAATTCATAAGACCCAAAGTTGCAAACGTTGATCAAATGATTGTTGTAATGTCTGTTAAGGATCCACAATTTCAATTTTTTTTAGTTGATAAATATCTTGCGATTATTGAATTTAAGAAAATTAAGCCAGTTATCTTTTTAACCAAGACCGATATGGATCCTGAATACTCTAGAGAAATTTATGAATATTACTCAAATATGGGTTATAAAGTATTTTTAATCGACAATCTAAAACCATCAAGCTACATAAATGAAGTTAAACAAATATTTAAAGATAAATATTCTGTTTTTATGGGTCAAAGTGGTGTTGGAAAAACAACAACTATCAATAATTTGGGCCAATTTAGCTTTGACACTCAAGAAATTTCTAAAGCACTAGGAAGAGGAAAACATACAACAAGAGTTGTGTCAATAATCCCTTTTAATGATGGTTATGTTATTGATACACCTGGCTTTTCATCCTTAAATTTAGATTTAACACCAGTTGAATTAGCACAAAGTTTTGAAACATTTTATGAGTTATCAAAACTTTGCAAATTCAGAAACTGCTTGCACATAAACGAAAAAGATCAAGACTGTGCTATTAAGCAACAAATTAATACTAAGTTAGTTCCTTTAAAACGTTATGAAAATTATGTAAAATTAAATCAAGAAATTAATGAAAATAAAAGAGGATTTTAATATGACAAAATATGTAACACCAAGTTTATTAAATGTTGAAAAAGAAAACAGATTAGCAATGGCTAATACATTGGTTGAAAATGGTATCAAATGAATTCACTATGATGTTATGGATGGAAAATTTGTTCCTAACACAGCAATTCAAGTAGAAGAAATTGAGAACATCAATAAAAACGGTTTAAAACACCTTAAAGATGCTCATTTAATGGTTGTTAACCCTTATGATTATGTAGACCAAGTTAAAGATGTAGTTGATATCATCACATTCCACTTTGAGGCTATCAAAGATGATCTTAAAAAATTTGATGAATTTTTAACTCAAAAATATGATGAATTAAAAATCGGTTTAGCAATCAAACCATCTACATCAGTTGATGAAATTAAGCCATTTTTAGATAGATTAGCTCTTGTTTTAGTTATGTCTGTAGAACCAGGTGCTGGAGGTCAAAAATTTATGCCATCTGCGTTAGAAAAAATTGCTTACTTAAAAGATTTAAAAATTGAAAATGGTTACGAATACTTAATTCAAGTTGATGGAGGAATTAACAATGTAACTGGACCAGAAGCTTTTAAAGCAGGTGCTGATGCATGTGTTGCAGGAACATACATTGTTGTTGAACCAACAAAAGAAAGAATTCAATCAGTTTTAGGACACCATAGATAATTTTAGAAATTAGCAACAATTGTTGCTTTTTCTTTTATATTTTTTCACTCTCATATAACCTAATAAAAAACATTTTTTTATTTTCAAAATATTTTTTTTGTTTTATAATATTGATGTGTTTGGGGGGATAGCAAAGCGGCCAAATGCGGGTGGCTGTAACCCACTTTCTTCGGATTCGGGGGTTCGAATCCCTCTCCCCCCACCATGATTGCCCCATAGCCAAGCGGTAAGGCAGTGGGTTTTGGTTCCACGATGCGTTAGTTCGAATCTAACTGGGGCAGCCATATCACCGAAAGGTGTTTTTTTATTACCTTTTTTACATTACTTTTTTGTTAAAAATGCAATTTTTTAATAAAAATAGTTTAAATTTGCACTTTTTGAATTTTGACCTCTTAAATTTATCTTTTGTGCTAAAATTTAAAAACTATGAATAATAACAAACAATTAGACAAAATTACACCATTAGAACAAGACTTCACTCAATGATATACAGACGTTGTTCAAAACGGAAAATTAATGATGTACGGACCTACAAAAGGTACAATGTTTTTACTTCCTAACTCATATGGAATTTGAGAACTAATTCAAGAAAATTTAAATAAAGCATTCAAAGAAAAAAATGTTCAAAATGTTAACTTGCCATTATTAATTCCTGAATCACTTTTCAACAAAGAAAAAGAACACATTGATGGATTCAATCCTGAACTTGCTACAGTTACAATGGCCGGTAATAAAGAGTTAGATGAGAAACTTTTTATTAGACCTACATCAGAGGTTTTATTTGCGCACTTATTTAAAAACTCAATTCAATCATATAAAGATTTACCAATGATCTACAACCAATGAGTAAGTGTTATTAGATGAGAAAAAACAACTAGACCATTTTTAAGATCTAGAGAATTCTTATGACAAGAAGGACATACAGCTCATTCGTCATCACTGGAAGCTAGAACTCTTTCGAAAGAAATGATTAAAGTGTATTCTAAATTCCTTAAAAAATACCTTGCTATTCCTACTATTATAGGTAAGAAAACACCAAATGAAAAATTCGCAGGTGCATGTACAACTTGAACAATTGAAGCTATGATGAAAAATGGATATGCTCTTCAAGCAGGAACTAGTCACTATTTAGCTCAAAACTTCTCAAAACCTTTTGAAATTCTTTTTAAAAATGAAAAGAATGAATTTGAAAATGTTTATCAAACTTCATGAGGTTGCACAACTAGATTAATTGGTGCACTTATTATGACACATGGTGACAATAGAGGAATTATCATCCCACCTTATGTTGCTCCTGTTCAAGTTGATATTTTAGAATTATTCGCAAATAAGAATCCACAAATTCATGAAACAGCTAAAAAACTTTTCGCTGACCTTACAAGAAAATTCCGTGTTAGATTAGATGATACTGATAAAAATCCAGGTTTCAAAGCTTCTAACTCAGAAATCCAAGGAGTTCCATTAAGAATTGAACTTGGACCTAAAGATTTAGAAAACAATCAAGTTACAATCGTTAGAAGAGATACTCTTGAAAAATCACAAGTAGCAGTTAAAGATGTTAAAAATGTTGTTTCAGAATTATTAAAACAAATTCACGATAATTTATATGAACAAGCCGAACAAAGATTAATTAATAATCAAGAATACGTTTATAACTACGAAGATTTCAAATCAAAAATAGCTGAAAACAAGTTTGTTATTGCTCCATTTTGCTGTGATGGAAATGTTGAAGATCAAATCAAAGAAGACACCGGAGCAACAGCAAGATGTATTCCTCTTTCTTTAGATAAACCAATCAAGGATGTCGAGTGTTTTTGAGAGGGTTGTGATAAGAAAACAAGTAGATATGTGGTCTTCGCAAAGGCATATTAAAAATGATGTTGTACATCATTTTTTTATATTCTATTTTTGCATTAAATGTAAACAAAGCAATAGCTTTGTTCTTTTTTAGTATTTTTTTGATCAAAATCGGTAATTTTTTTACAAAATAAGTGTGAAAGGAGGAAAAATATGGCCAAAAATATTCAAAAAATAATTACATATATAAATTCATTAAACGGAGAAAACATGCAACAAAATCTATTAACCGAAGCACAAGAAAAAGCATTATATGCTCAAGAATGCGCAGTAGTCAATAATATATTTAAATTAAGAGATATTTTTATTAAAAATCTTAAAAGTAAAATAGTTAATTTAGAAACTATTTTAAGACACAAAAATGATCCTGAGGTTTCTAAACAACTCGAGATTGAAACTAACAAACTCAAAAAAGACTCTTCATTAGTCGGATTAGTTTTATCATTGATGAAAATTCAAAATTCTTGAATAATCAACAAAATGTATTGTGATGAAGAAACAAGATATAACAAGGAATGATATACTGATTATTTCTCAAAGACCACATTCTACAAGAGGAAACGAGATGCTATTAAAGAGTTTATAGAAATCTACTTCAACTATGTATAACATTGTGTCCATACACAATCAGGATACTTATATTGTTGAACAAAGAGACTTCAAAGTAAACATATTAAATGGTGGAAATCTAGGAAATTTTAATCCAAGTAATTTTGATTTACCATTTATTATTAGTATAGATAGAATTTTATCAAATGGATATACAGACATCAGTTTTGGATTTAAAGATAAAATCAATACACCATTTACTGAAGCTCTTAGATACCTTCTAAAAAGAAGATTTAATCTAAACATTTTAAATAATAAATTTACTATTAAAGCTTATGTTTTTGTTAATAAGGAACAAAAAGCTGAATTTAGTACCGACGATTTTGGTCTTAGTAATTTCAAGAGACTGAATTTCATTGAGTTAGATACACCATTCAATAAATTAAATTCAATCTTCATTAGGTTTACATTTACATCCAAAGTCCTGGGAATCGAGGAAGAATTA
Organism: Mycoplasma sp. 21DD0573; assembly: GCF_034863425.1. Taxonomy (NCBI): domain Bacteria; kingdom Bacillati; phylum Mycoplasmatota; class Mollicutes; order Mycoplasmatales; family Mycoplasmataceae; genus Mycoplasma; species Mycoplasma sp. 21DD0573. Next base: position 4,428 of record NZ_JAYFEZ010000014.1, on the reverse strand, counting down.
TTTAAGGAATATCAGGTAATTTTTGGGAATGAAATTAAGAATTCACAACAAATATCTCCACAAAATTTATTATTTAAAATCAAAGTACCTTACTCATATGTTTTTAATTTTTCTGAAAATTCAACTTACTGAACTAAAAAGTACTATCACAATATCATTTTAGAATTACCAAAAATTAATAATACAAATCAATTCACGAATTTATTGAAAATTACACAATTTAATGATAAAAAAGATAATTTGATGCCTGGAGAAAATAATAAAAATACAGATATGCAAATTAATGTCAATGAAGTTCATATAAATAATTTCTTGTCCAAAAATGAAAAAATTAATTTGCATTTAGAAAAAGAAAATGACGATAATATTTATCACTCTGGACTAATTGAAAATAACTGTTATCACAAGGTGGTAAGGATAGATGACTATTTAACTACTAATGAATCAGATATGACAATTAACAAAATTCCAGGTTTAATACCTAGTAAATCCTTAAAAATTCCATATCAATATAGTGGTCTATTAACTTTTAAATTTCCAATTTCCACACCTTATTTCAATTTTGATTTCATCAAAACTTTTGATATCAAACCCACTCAACTTTACGAAAGTAATACAGATAAAAGATTGAGAATTGCTTATTTTGATGATGACAATCCTAAAGTTACATATCGCTTCGTAATTGACTTAAAAGATTCAATCAAAATAATTAAAGATGAATTTTTCAACTTCAATGAGTTCATTTTAGATGAACAGACAAAGAAAAGACTTAATCAAAAAAATCAGTAAAGTTGTACTCATTTGTGTTGTCGGTGGTTTAATAGGGACTGGTGCATACTTTCTACATAGAAACTTATCAGAAAATAGAAAACAGTTTGAAGAAGTTCCTGGCAAAAGATGAAAAAGAAATAATGGAAAAATCAAAAATTATTACAATTACGAAGAAGATGAGAATTCCTGATTTTTTCCAACATTAGAGGCGAAATATTTTGAAAAATTTGTAAAAGTTGATGAATATGGATTTAAATACATCGATGAAGACATTGTTAAATCTGTAATCCACGACGTAATCAGGAGATTTCCTACAAAATATGGTTCAATTTTGTTCGATTATAAAATTATCAATAAAAATCAAATTTTTATTTATATGAAGCACATTAATGAAGACAAAGTAAAAACTAAAACTTATTTAATAGAGCTTAAATAATATATAATTAAGTCATGAATTCAAATATTAAAGACTTAGTTTTTAGTGAACTTAAAAAAATATCTAAAAACAAAAACATAACAGAAGACTCTAATATTAGAGAACTTGGAGTTGACTCTCTTGATCTAGCTGAATTAATTTTTGATGCTGAAGAAAGATTAGGAATTACAATTTCTGACGATGAATTAAGGGATGTAAAAACAGTTAAAGATGTTATTAGGATTTTAGATAAATAATATATAATATAGATGGCTTTAGGAGTATAGTTCAACGGTAGAACAACGGGCTTCAACCCCGTGTGTTGTGGGTTCGAATCCTGCTACTCCTGCCATTTTTTTGTGCTCTTTTTTTATATTAAATAAAGTAAAATTAGTAATATGAAAGAAAAAATTAAATTCGGTGTGCTAGGGACTGGTGCATTCGGTTCTGCATTAGCAAATATTTTAATTGAGAATAATTTTCCAGTAATTATGTATGGAATTAATGAACAAGAAATTAGCGATATTAACGATGGATATAATCGCAAATTTTTTGGTGAGATTCCATTTAAAAACTCTAATCTTATTTCAGCAACAAATGATTTAGGTTACTTTTATGAAAATGTAAACACAGTGATCCTAGCTGTTCCATCAGTTGCTGTTGGTACAATTTTAAGACAATCAGCCAAAGTGCTTGGAAACAAAAAAATTAGCATTATCAACTTATCAAAAGGTCTTGAACCTGAAACAAAACAATTCTTTTCTGACTATATAACTACTGCATTTGATAAAAATCTTGAAAATCTTGCGTCAATTATGGGGCCATCATTTGCAATTGAAGTTTTTGAAGGAAAACTTACAATGGTTAACATTGTGGGGACAAATTCAAAATTCAACCAAGAAGTTGCACAATGCTTTAATAATTCACATTTTTATGTAAAACCATATGATGATATTAAAGGTGCTGAGGTATTTGCTGCTCTTAAAAATGTTTTGGCGATTGGATTAGGAATGACATCAGTTTTATATCCGGGTCAAAATTCACACGCTGGACTCCTTACATTAGGGACTTATGAAATATTTAAAATATATAAAACTATGTTCCCTAATGAGGAAGATACAATTGGTTACAATTTTGCAGCTATGGGGGATATTTTCTTAACATGTTCATCACCTACAAGTAGAAACTTTAGTTTTGGTATTAATGTTGCAAAAGTAGGTGTTAGAGAAGCTTTAGCAACACAAAACGTAACTACCGAAGGTTACGATACAGCAATAACATTACAAAAAATAATTGAAGAATATAACATTAAAGATATTCCGTTTTTACAAGGAATTATCGATGTTTTATTCAATGACAAAGACCCAAAAGTCATTTTAGATTCAATAATTTAAACATGCTCTCGCATGTTTATTTTTTACACCCTTAATTTTTAATATAGTGTAAAATATTATTAATTTATTAATAATATCGGAGGTAACCATGATTACACATACAAAAGATAAGAAAAAATCAGAAGTTGTTGTTAAAGTTAAAATTAATCAAGCAGATTTTGATAAAAAATTAAAAGAATTTACAGACAAATTAGCTAAAAAAGTTAAAGTTAAAGGTTACAGACCAGGAAAAGCTCCTAAAGCTGAAATCGAAAAATATGTAGACCACAGAGCTGCATTTACTGATACAGTTAACTCATTTAGCAATGAAAATCTTCCAGCTGTTTTTGAATATGCTGCAAAAAACAAAATTAAAGCAGCTAGATACCCAATGTTAGACTTACAAAAAGATGGTGAAGATCTTTACTTAGTTTACATTTTTGTTGAAGAACCAGATTTTGCAGTAGATCCTAAAAAATTAAAATTAGACTACAAATCAATTAAAGTAGCTAAAAAAGATGTTGATGATATGAAGGAAGATATCCAAGAAAAATTATCTGTTAATGAAGAAATTACAGATAAAAAAGCTAAAACAAAACTTGGAGACACAGTTAACATTAACTTCAAAGGATTTATTGACAACACACCATTTGAAGGTGGAGAAGCTGAAAACTACGATTTAAAATTAGGTTCAAAAACATTTATTCCAGGATTTGAAGATCAACTTGTTGGTAAATCAGTAGGTTGAAAAGGTGATGTAGTTGCTACATTCCCTGCTGACTACTTCGTTAAAGAATACCAAAATAAAGAATCAGTATTCCAAGTTTCAATTAACTCAATAAAGAGATTAAAATTATTCGAATTTACAGATGAAAATGTTAAATTACTTGGTGATCCAAAAATCACAGATCTTAAATCACTTGAAAAAGAACTTAAAAACAATGTTTTCATTAAAAAATTCTTCTCAAACGTTGATTCATTCTACCTTTCATTAATTGAACAAACAATCAAATTAGCAAAAGTTAACTTGCACCCATCATTCGTGGAAGAAAGACTTGGATTATTAAAATCTGAATTCGAAAAACAATTAAAACAATTTGGAATGAAGAAAACTGAATACTTGCAATTAATCAAATCATCAGAAGCTGATTTAGAACAAGAATTTGTGAAACAAGCTACAAAAGATGTTGAAAACGCTAAAGCTATTCAATACTGAGTTACTAAATATCCAGTTAATGCTTCAGCAGAGCAAATCGCAGAATTTACATCAAAAATCGAAGCGTTTGGATTTAATAAATCTGTAGCAAACAACTTAATTATCTCAGCATTAAGAATGTCATTAATTTTATCTGACGTAAACTCAGAAGCTGCAGCTAACTTAGAAAGTGACTTTACAAAAATTACAAAATAATACTTTTAATGATCAACTAACTCATTTAAATAATATGAGTTAGTTTTTTTATGCCTTGTTCTCTATAAAAATAAGTAAATTAAAAAATGAACAACTTATATTGTTCATTTTAAAAAAACATAATTTTAATTAGTAATAACTGAATTATCATTTTGAAATTTCGTTACCATTTGCATCTTTTTGTTTTCCACAAACAGCTAAAATGAAGTCAACAATTGGTCAAATTCCAGCTGTAATTCAACATCCTACTAAAAGTTTTAATAAACCTAATCCGATTCTTCCAGCATAGAATCTGTCTACTCCAAATGCTCCTAAGAAGAATGATAATAAAGTTAAAACTAATCTGCTTTTTGGTGATACTGAATTCATAAATGCCTCCTAATTAATCTATAAATTTAATTATTAAACTAGGACAAGAAAAGTAGACAGAAAATAAAAAACTGTCTACTTTTTGTTTA
>NZ_JAYFEZ010000013.1:0-22739 GCF_034863425.1 Mycoplasma sp. 21DD0573 | reverse complement strand
CTGATGCTTATAATGATTTAAAAAATCAGTTAAGTGAATTAAAGGCTTCGATGAACGCGACAATTGAAGCTGAGAAAAGCAAGCTTGAAGTAAATAATATTAAGGCAATAGAGAAGGCTAAACAAGAATACAAAAAAGAATTAGAAAGAGAAAATCAAGTTAAGAATAATCAAATTATCGAAGAATTAAAAAACAATTTTAAAGAGCAAATTGATGAACTTAAAAAAGAAAAAATTGATGTTCAAAATAAATTAGATACTGCTAACGTCGCAATTGATGCTCTTAAAACAAGTAAATCATTATTATCTTCAAAGAGAGTTGGAGAAAACTTTGAAGAACAAATTGCTCACTTATTAGATCAGTACACGAACTTGGATGATTTAGTTGATTATGAAAAAACAACAACTAATATTGATGGTACAAAACCAGACTTCTTAGTTACTTTCTACAAGAACGAAAATAATAATAGAGTGAAAATTGGTTCTGTTGTTATTGAAGCAAAATCAGAAACAGAAAATGGTTCGCAAAAGAACTCACAATTCATAAATAAATTAATTAAAGATCAAAAAGCTCGTCACGCAGAAACTGCATTCCTAGTTACTGAATTGGAAAAAGAAGATGACTTTCTTGTAAAAATTGAAAGAGATAAAGATAACAAGAACCAAGTTTGAGTAATAAGATTACCATTTATGATTCAAATGTTGCAATTACAACGTTATATGTTTTTAAAGGCTTCTGAATTCAATTTTGTCGAACTTAGAGATAAAATGAAAATTCTTGAAGAATTTGAACAATTCAAAAAGAAACTTTTAGATACAAGATTAGATGCACTTAATAAAGTTGCAACTGATATGAAGAAACAAGTTGAAAAAATTCAAGATTCAGCTAATGCACTTGAAAACTTACTTACAAATGATCTTGAAAGAAAATTCAGATACTTAGTTGATGAAGTTGAAAAATTCAAATTAACTAAGAAAATGAACAAAGTTAATTGAGATAGTGCACCACAATCTGTTGAAGGTAAAACTCCACATTTAATTGAGGGGGTGCAAGAAGCTCACATAGTTGAAGTAGAAGAAGAATAGAAAAAGAAAATCAGCAAATAAACTGCTGATTTTTCTAATCCTTTTTATATTTATTTACTTTTTCTCTTTTGATTTTAGGTAAATTCAGAACCATTGTAAACTCACCTTTAATAGAGTCTAAATTTGCAAAGTGCCGAAGAATTTCGCTAGCAGACCCATAAAAAAGATTTTCGTGTAGTTTTGTAAGTTCTTTAGCTAAACAAATTTTTTCTTGTCCATTAAATACAGAATTAATGTCTTCTAAAGTTGAGGTTAATTTATGAGGCGACACATAATAAATGTGTGTACCGATATTCAATTCTTTAAGTTGATTAATTCTTTGTTGACTTTTGTCTTTAATAAAACCGTGAAATGCAAAGTCATTAGTAAAGTTAGAAGCAACAAATGCTGTTATAGCTGCATTTACACCCGGGATAATTTCGATATCTATGTTGTTTTTTCTTGCTTCAGCAATAACTTCAAATCCAGGATCTGATACAACAGGCATACCTGCATCAGATACTAAAGCAACGTCTTCTCCATTAGATATTAAGTTAATAATCCCTTGAGCACTATGTTTTTCGGTGAAATTATTGTATGTTAATAATTTTTTATTTGGTATTTCATATCTTTGAAGAAGTTTAGAAGTGACTCTTGTATCTTCGCAAGCAATTATGTTTACCTCTTGTAAAATTCTCAATGCCCTTAAAGTTATATCTTCAAGATTACCGATTGGTGTTCCTACAATATACAATTTAGCCATAATACTCCATTAATTTGTTTAATAAAAGTTGTTTATGTAATTCGAAATTACCTTGAAAGTTTTTTGAGTTATTAAAGTCATCTAAGTCAACTATAAATGTTAATAAGTTAGGGCGCTTTTCTAATAATTCTTGTCTTAGTTTATTAAGTTCTTTGTGCAATGGCAATGTTTGGGATTCTAAAAACTTACCCAATATGAATGCTTTTAATAGTGATAAAACAAAGTGTGCATCTTTATCATTATCCTTATTTACTATTGTTCTATCTAAATATTCAAACATATAAATTTTATTTAATAAAGATTGTCTTGTAGCAATTATGAAGCCTGCAATAAGGTGTTTATATTTATCTAAGTGTTCAGAAGCTTCAGTTAAAAAAGTTAAATCGTTAGAAAGCATTTTGACAACTGAAAAAGTTGGATCATTTTTCAATGAAGCAAATTTTTCTTCTATTATCTCAGGTGAGAGAATATCAACTTTTAAGACTTGTGCACGGGATAATATGGTTGGAAGAACGTTATTCACATTGTTTGTTGTCATTATAATAACGACTTTATCTGATGGTTCTTCAATTGATTTTAAAAGTGAATTAAGTGCAATTAATGAAGAGTTTTCAATGTTTTTAATGATAACTATTTTGTACTTATCAAAGTTACTTGAATAAGAAACTTCATTAAAAACATTTTCAAATTCTTCTTTTTTAATAGGTTCTTCTGAACCGTCTAAATAGTAAATGTTAGATGGCAGGTTTAATTTATCTAATTCAGCTATTCGAGTAGGATTAATGTTGTTGATAAAATCTAACAAATCCTTGTCAAAATTGTAGTTACTATTAGCAGTTAATAAAAATAAATGATTTAGCTTATTTAATTTTGCTGAATCATTTATTGACTTTAATATAGTTTGATTAATCATTACTCAAATGATTTAAGGTAAGATAAAAATTTTGGACTTTGTTGTAACTGCTTGATAATATCTTCTAAAACTTCATCTTCTGTTTGAGTAGCGTCAATAATAATGAAACGTTGAGGGTCTGATTTAATCATTTCTAAGTACCCTTTGTAAACATCGTGGTGGAATTGTAATTTTTCTTGTTCCATTCTGTCTTCAACTAATCTTGTTTCTTCACGACGCTTTTTAGCTTGCTCTGGAGTTAAATTTAAGAAAATTGTAATATCTGGCATTGTTCCATTGATAACTATGTTAGTAATAGCTTTTGTAAATTCAATACCTAAATTTCTTGCATATCCTTGATATGCAAAAAAGCTATCTACATATCTATCACAAATAAGAATTTTATTTTCTTTAAGCGCTGGTCAAATTACTTTTTCTAAGTGAATTCTTCTACTTGTTGTGTATAAAAGAGCTTCAGCAACAGGTGAAAGATCTGATTCTTTGCTTAAAATGATTTCTCTAATTTTTTCAGCTTCTTTAATCCCTCTACCACCCGGTTCTCTTGTTCAGAGAGCAGGAATATGTGGGTAAAGTTCCTGTAATTTTACGTAAAGTTTCTGTGTTAAAGTAGTTTTACCACTACCGTCTAAACCTTCAAATGATATAAACATAGTTTCCTCCAGATGATTGTATTTAATTTATTTTTGTCTATTTATAAGTGAGAATTTTAAAGTGATAGCATCAATGTAGTCAACCGATGAACCTACTGGTAAACCGATGGCTAATCTTGTCACTTTTAAATTCTGTTTAGTAAGTTTCTCCTTAAGAAATTCATTAGTTACCTCACCTTTTATACTCGGAGAAATCCCTAAAATAATTTCATCAAATTTTTGAGCATAATCTAAAAGTTTTTGAATTTCTTTTTGATACTTTTGCTCCTCATATTCATTGATAATTAGATGTGAAAACACATAATACTTACCGTTGTAAATATTAGCATCTTCAATTTTTTGCATAACTTGTCTGTTTTCCACAATTAACAACGTGTTATCTCTTGAGCTATTGTCACAAATACTGCAATAATTGTTTTCAATAACTTGTGAACAAATAGGACAAAATGTTGTTTTTTCTTTTACATCGATAAAAGCTTGCGCAACTTGTTGCACTTGCTCTTTTTCAGCTTCTAATATTCAATAAACAATTTTTTCAGCTTGTTTTTTAGAAATACCAGGAATTTGCCTGATAACTTCTAAAAATTTGTTAATTTGTTCTGTATTAAACATTCTTATTAAAATGGCATTCCAGGCATTGATGGAGCTAATTTATCTTGCTCTTCCTTGATTAAATCAATACCTTCATTGATTGCTATTGTAATTAAGTCTTGAAGAATGTCTTTATCTTCAGGGTCAATTAATAATTCATCAATTTCAATTGAAACGATTGACATATCTCCTTTAAGAACTACTTCAATACCTTGTTTAGAAACTGTGAATGTTTTTTCATCTAATTCTTTTTGTTTTGTTTCTAATTCTTTTTGCATATTTTTAATTCTTCTTAAAAAATCATTATTCATAATAACCTCTATTCATATTCGATTTCTAATTCTTCATCATCACCTAATAATAATTTACCAATTTGAGTTAAGTCAGTTAAAGTGTTTTGTGCAAACTCATCTTCTCATTTTTTAGGTTTATAATCTGCAATTTGGATGTCTTTATTTTGTCCAATTGTTTCTCTAATTTTAGCAAGAGCTGCTGAATCAACTGGATAAATATATTTGTTTTTGTTATCAAAAACATATTTAACAAATTCTTGCATTTTAGGTGTGTTAGCAAGCTCTTTTAGCTTATTAACTTTAGCAGTATCTTTATTGTAAATGTTAATGAAATATTCTGAAGCAGCCATAATTGATGAATCTTCAAACAATTCAGCAATTTCAGAAAACTCAGGTTTGTTTTGAGTGATTATTGCTAAATCTTGATTAATTGATCTTTGGAATTGAGCCGCTTTATCACGTGATAGATCTTCTTTAGATCAAAGAGTGTTGTATATATATTCGAAAATATTAACTTCTTGTGGTTCACTAATTTGTATAGGTTCATCATTTGTTGAAATTTCTTCAGGTTCTAAGAGTTTTCCTTCTTTTATTTCTTGCTGAATTTCTTTTTGAACTTCCTCTACAAATTCCATTGTTTCTTCAAACTTAGAAACTTCTACTTCACGAGTGTTAATTAATATTTTATTTGTTGATGTATCTGACTGCAATTGGATAATATCATCATTAACATCATCAAAATCACTTGACAATTCGTGTTTTTGGATAATAAATTCATTTGTTTTATTAACTTGATCAGAAATTTCCTTTGTAAGTGCTTTATTAATTTCTAAAGATTCAAGTAAGATGTTTTGTTCTTCTTGTGCTTCAGTAGGTACGTTTTCTTGTTGATAAGGTGTAAATTCATCGGCTAATCCATTCCCAACAGGTTCAATTTCAGGAATTATTAATGCATCAGCAAAATGATTACCCGATTGTTTTGTTTCTTGTTTAACTTCTTCTTCAGTTTCTTTCTTAATTTCCTCTGTTTGTGTTTGTGAGGACTCTTGATTTACCTGATTTATTTCAATATCAAAGTTACCAGATATTACTGAAAAAATGTTTTCAGTTGTTAAAACAAATTTATCTTCCTCAACTTTTTCTTCTTCTATTTTTTCACTTAAAAATGAGTTATCTATGAAACCATCATCTTCAATTTCTTCAACTTTTATGTCTTGGAGAATAGTGTTTTCATTTTTATCAACTTCCATTGAAATATTAGTTGGAGGTTCATTAGAAGTTAATTCTTCTTCAATAATTTCTTTAGTTTCTGTAAAAACATTATTAGTTGAAGTTTTGTGATTTTCTTTGTTAAACACAGGTTTGATAAATACAGGTGCAACATAAGTTTCATCTGAATCTTCTTGTAAACTAGGATTGATAGCATTTAAAGCTTTTAAAACACCTAATTGAATAATTTCAAATGGATATTCGCTTTTGTTAACTTTAATTAACATATCGTAGAATATGTCAGTTAATTCAAAACAAGTTTTATTATCTAAGTGAACTGATGATAACTCTTCAGGTTCAAATCAACTTAATAAACTTACATTATTTGTTTTAGATAATATTATCTTTTCTTTTAAGAAGTTAACTAAACTTAAAACAAATTGCTGTGGCTCGACACCATTGTTTTGGAATTCATTTAATAATGAAATTAATTTAGTTCCATTGTTAATAGAAATTAATTTGAAGATTTTAACAATTTGCTCTGATGATAAAACACCGAAGTTTTGATAAATTGATTCAGCACTTATGATACCTGAATGCAACATACTAACTTGGTCAGCAATTGTAAGTGCATCCCTCATACCACCACTAGATAATCTTGCGATGAGTTTAAGAGCTTGAGCATCATATTTTATATGTTCTTGGTTAAAAACTTTTGAAAGTTGTTTGATGATATTCTCATCATTCATTCTATGGAACACAAAGTTTTGAACTCTCGATCTAATTGTTAAAGGAATTTTATGTAAGTCTGTTGTCGCTAAAATGAAAATAGCGTGTTTAGGTGGTTCTTCAAGTGTTTTTAATAATGCATTAAAAGCACTTTTTGTAAGCATATGAACCTCATCTATGATGTAAATTTTGTATTTACCATTCATAGGCGTTTGCTCAATTTTTTCCTTAAGATCTCTAATTTCATCAACACCATTATTTGATGCAGCATCCATTTCGATTATGTCAATATTGTTGTTTAAATTACTTAAGCAAATTTCACATGGATTAAGAACATCATCAGGATCTTTATGAACACAATTTAACATCATTGCAAATATTTTTGCAATCGATGTTTTACCAGTTCCTTTTGGCCCTGAAAATAAATAAGCATGTGATATTTTGTTAGTCTTTAAAATATTTTTTAAAGATAAAATTATGTGCTCTTGGCCTATAACATCATCAAATGTTTTTGGACGATATTTTCTATACAATGCTTTATATTCCATGTTTAATTACCCTTCTTAAAATTTGATATTGACATAAAAAATAAAATGTTTATTTTAATTATTATACTAATAAAAAACATATAGTTTTTTAAAAGTTTTAAAAAACTTGTCAGATTACACAAAGAGAGAATAAAAAACTTTTATACCTATGTGCTAGGAATAAAAGTTAAAAAAGCTTAATTTAGTGAATAAGCATAAAAAAAGACCGAAAGGCCTTGATTATTCAGCGCTTCTAGCAGCTCTTCTAGCGTCTCTTGCACGTTCTTTTGCAAGTTTTTTAGCACGAGCTTCAGCACGTAATTTGTTTTTTAATCTAACTACTTTACGCATTTTTATCCTTTATTTAAACTATTTTTATAATGATAATTTTTATGAATTGTGCATATATATTTTTGCAAAAATACATGCTATTTTTCTTATGTTATTTTACTATAAAAAGTCTTAAATCATTCATATTTTTTAAACTTACAAATTTTTATTTCGATACCTATGAATATACTTCAAAAATTGTAATTAGCATCTATATAATAAATTATAATTTTAATTAACAAGCATTTAAGTAGGAGTAAGTATGAAAAAAAACTTAGAACAAAAAATTGCAGACAAAATTATCAGACAATCATTAGATAAGATTATGGATGATCGTTTTGGTAGATATTCAAAATACGTTATTCAAAACAGAGCTATCCCAGAAGCACGTGATGGTCTGAAACCAGTTCAACGTAGAATTTTATATTCTATGTTGGGACTTGGTTTAACTCACGATAAACCATATAAAAAGTCAGCTCGTGTTGTAGGAGATGTAATTGGTAAATATCACCCACACGGTGATTCTTCAGTTTATGAAGCTATGGTTAATATGTCTCAATGATGAAAAATCAATCATCCATTACTTGATATGCATGGTAATGTTGGTTCTATTGATAACGACCCTGCTGCCGCTATGCGTTATACAGAGGTTAGAATGTCACCTATTGCTGAATATGTTTTAGGTGAAATTAAGAAAAATCCAGTTAAGTTCGCTCCTAACTTTGATGATTCAGAAATTGAACCAATAGTTTTACCATCGTTATTCCCCAACTTACTTGTTAATGGTGCTTCAGGTATTGCTGTAGGTATGGCAACTGAAATGCCTCCACATAACTTAAATGAAATTATTGATGGAGCTATCTACAGAATTACAAATCCATTTTCACATTTTGATGAAATTTCAAAAATCGTTAAGGGTCCTGATTTTCCGACAGGTGGTGTAATCAAAGGGAACAAAGGTATCTTAGAAGCACTTGAATTCGGAAACAACACAAAAAACAAAATCAGATTGTTTTCTAAATACACAACTTCTGAAGATGAAAAACATAAATATATTGAAATCACAGAGATTCCTTATGGTGTAGTGAAGTCGAAATTAGTTTATGAGATTGACAAAATTATTAAAGATAAGTTAATTGATGGAATTACAGAAATTAAGGACCAATCAGATAGAGATGGAATTAGCATTTTAATTACTTTAAATAAAAATGCCAATGAACGTAGTATTTTAAATTACTTACTTCAAAAAACAAATATGCAAGTTATTTACACATACAATAATACTTGCATCCTTAAAAATGAACCTGTTACACTTGGTGTAATTGGACTTCTAGATGCTTACGTAGCTCACGTTAAAGATATTAAAGTTAAGACTTTAACATACGATTTAGAAAAACTTAAATTGCGTTTAGAGCTTGTAGAAGGGTTTATTAAGGTTTCAGAAATTTCAGATGAAGTTATTGCAGTTATTAGAAGATCAGAAGGTTCTAAAGCTGGCGTTATTCAAAACTTAATTAAAGAGTTTGGATTTACACAAAATCAAGCAACAGCTATTGCTGAAATGAGACTTTACCGTTTATCCAAAACAGATAAGCAAGCCTACTTAAATGAAAAATTACAATTAGAAAAAGACATTAAGAAAATTTCTAAATTGCTTATTGATCCAAAAGCATTTGATCAGTACATTATTGAACAATTAATGGAAATTAAAGTTAAATTTGGAACTCCAAGAAAAACTCAAATCGAAGATCAAGAATATGACTTTAGCTATGATCAAACTGATTTAGTAAAAGAAGAAATTCTTAACATTGGAGTCTCAAGAGCAGGATACATCAAGAGATTTTCACAAAAAGTTCTTGATAGTAACAAGATTGAAAATTATGGACTTAAAGACGATGACTATTTAGTTTTCTTCGGAAAAGTAAATTCATTACACAACTTAATTTTCATTACAGCTCAAGGTAACTACATCGTATTCCCTGCTTACAAAATTCCAGAAGATAAATGAAAAGACAATGGAACTCACTTATCTGCTTATGTGGATATCCGTGTGATGGATGAAATTGTGGGAGTGTTTGAAGTTTCAGATTGAAATATTTTATCTTACATTGCTCTAGCAACAAAAGATGGATATGTTAAGAAAACAGTGCTTAAAGATTTTGAAGTTTCAAGGGTTAATAAAATTTACAAGGCTGTTAACATTGAAAAAACAGATGCAGTTGTTAATGCTGTTATGACAGATGGAACAACTAATGCAATAATAATTACCGAAAAAGGTAATGTAACTAAGTATTCTGAAACTGAATTACCACAATTTGGAACTAAAGCTAAAGGTAATAAAGGGGTTTACTTATCACTTGATGATAAGATTGCTACATTTACTTGTGTTAAATCAGATCAAATGGTTGGTATCTTATCAACAAATGGTCAAATTATTAAAATTAATTCATCTAAATTACCATCTGTACCTAAAAATATTAAAGGTAAACCTTTATTAAAAGATAATAAGAAATTTATTCCATACGTTTGTGAACCAATCAATGATGAATCAGTTATCTACATTAAAGATGATTTTGAGCACACAATTATTGAATCTGTTAAATCATATGGTGTTTCAAACGATAGTGCAAGAGTTTACAATATAGATGTTCCAAGTATTTACAAAATGTCATTTAATGTTAAATATTTTGATAAGGATTATGCAATTGCGCAAAACTTATTCACCCAAGAGCAAGTGAAAAAAGAAAAAGTTATATTAGAGAAGACAGATGCTGTAGTTTCTAATGTTTCAAAAAGTTTAGATGACATTTTAAGACGTATTGATGAATTAACTAAGAGTACAAAGAAATAATATCTCAGCAATGAGATATTATTTTATTTGCAAAATTTGAATAAAAAAAGAATAGCTATTTTTAGCTATTCAATCATTGATTTATCTAGTCTATTTTATTCTTTAAAGCAATTATTGCGCCAATCATAGAGAATAATGGTCCTAAGAAAATAGAAACTATGTAAAGTATCATTACAGCTGTATTTTGTGATGAAACCCTTACAGCTCCTATGATTACAAGAATGAATCCTGTAAGTCCTGTTACAAAAGATATAAATCCAAGAATACCAAAAACTATAAAATATGATAGCATGACTGCTGCAGCAGCAGAGTTCTCTTTTTCATAAGTTCCGGAACTTGAAACTGTCATTGATTCAGATGCACTAGCAACTGCTACAAAGAATAAGAAAATAACAATTGCAAAAACTATGTTTAATAAAAGATTTACAATTGATAAAGCTAAAATAGGTTTAGATAAATTGCTTTGTTGTTTGTTCATAATAACCGATGTTTCCATTTTTATACTTGTTATATTTTAACCATATAACATATTAATTATATATTATTTGAGTTAGTTTAACTAATTTGTCGGAATAACAGTTATCTTGTAGGTTGTTTGTGATTTGTTTATATCAATTCTTGTTGTTTCAGTAGTCATTTTGTAACCTTCCGGAACTAATTTAGCTACGTCATAGTAGTAAAAGTAATCAGGTAAGTTGGTTGTATTTGTAAAAATCACCTCATCATTATCATTCACAAATTCAAATGTGTATGGGATCATAGTAACAGGAGCACGTTTTTTGGTGATAGTTATATTTATAGTTTCTGTATCATCTAGAGCATAAGTGCTTTTGTTATATTCATATTCACCTGTCTTATATTCTCCAGGTAAATTCTCATCATCTACTTCAAAAAATTGAATATATTCACCAGCATCTATTGAATGCATATAGGAGTAAACAATTTCATTTTTGTATAAAAAATTAATTTTGACTTCTCTTTTAGGTATTTCGTAGTGTCTATTTGAATTTTGCACAGTAATAACGATTCTTGCTATAGTCACACCTAAACCACAGACCATTAAAAATGATGCTCAAATTATTCATATTAAGGTTTTCTTATTAATTTTCTTTTTCATATCACTCCTGTTAGCTAACAAGTTTAATTATAAAGATTTATAGGATTTTAAGCCTAAAAAATAGACTTTTTAGTCATTTTTAAAAGAATATTATGCTAAAAATTAAACATATATAATATATTAATCATGAGTATATTCGATTTAAAAGCAGACTATAAACCACAAGGAGACCAACCTAAAGCAATTAAAGAATTAGCAGAGAGTGTGAAAAAAGGAATTACTGATCAAGTTCTTTTAGGAGTAACAGGTTCAGGAAAAACTTTTACTATTGCTAATGTTATTAAAGAGGTTAATAGACCTACTATTATTTTGTCTCATAATAAGACTTTAGCAAGTCAATTATATAGTGAGCTAAAGTCATTTTTTCCTAATAATGCAGTCGAATATTACATTAGTTACTTTGACTATTTCAGGCCTGAAGCTTATGAGCCAAGTACTGATGTTTATATTGAAAAGGATTCTAAAACTAATGAGCAAATTGAAATCTTAAGAATGAGTGCAATTAATTCATTAATTACACGTAAAGATGTAATTGTTGTGGCCAGTGTTTCAGCTATTTATGGAGCACTTTCTCCTGAAGTTTATAAAGATTCATTCTTTAGATTTTACAAAGGTCAAGAAATTGGGTTGAATAACTTTATCACACAACTTATCAAAATTAAATATGACAGAAATGATATAGACCAGTCTCCTGGAGATTTCACAGTTAAAGGCGACACGGTAATTGTTAGACCTGCTGATTCTGAAAATCATGCAATTAGGATTTCATTCTTTGGGGATGAAATTGAGGATATTGCAACAATAGAACCACTTACAAAAGAAGTCTCTAAAAAACATAATATCTATGTACTTTCACCTGGAGATGAGTATGCTACAGATAAAACTGTTTTTGATAGGATAATTCCAAAAATTGAAGAAGAATTAGCGCAATCAATTGCAAAGTTTGTTAAAGAACAGAAAATACTCGAGTCTGCTAGATTATCTCAAAGAGTTAAAAATGATATTGACGATATGAAAGAATTTGGTACTTGCAAAGGTATAGAAAATTACTCAATGTACCTTGATGGTAGAACTTTTGGTCAAAGACCATACACAATTTTAGATTACTTCCCTGAAGATTCATTAATGTTAATTGATGAGTCACATATGTTCATTCCACAATTAGGAGCAATGTATAAAGGAGATAGATCAAGAAAAGAAAAACTTGTTGATTATGGTTTTAGATTACCATCTGCTTTTGATAACAGACCTTTAATGTTTAATGAATGAGAAACTGAATTCAAGTTTCCTAGAATTTACATTTCAGCAACACCCGGTGATTACGAACTTGAAAAAACTGAACCAAGTAATATTTCAAAACTTTATGTTCGTCCAACTGGATTAGTTGATCCTGAAATTATTATTAAACCAAAGGAAAATCAAATTGAAGACATCTATGACACCATAATAAAACAAAGAGAAACTGGTGAAAAAACAATTATTTTAACAGTCACAAAAAGAAGTGCTGAAGAATTGTCAACTTACTTAATTGAGCACGGAATTAAAGCTGCTTACATTCACTCAGAGCATAACACTTTTGTTAGAAATGAAATTATTAGAAAGTTTAGAAAAGGTATTTACGAAGTTATTGTCGGAATTAACCTTTTACGTGAAGGTATCGATATACCTGAAGTTTCTAGAGTGCTTGTTTTAGATGCTGATGTAGCTGGATTTATGCGTAATGCAAGAAGTTTAATTCAGATTACAGGTCGTGCAGCTCGTAACGCAAATGGTAAAGCAGTTTTCTATGCTGATAGAATCACGGAAGCAATGAAAATTTGTATGGATGATAATGAAGAAAAAAGACGTATTCAGCTCGCTTACAATGAAAAACATGGAATTGTACCTAGAACAATTATCAAACCTATAAGTGAACCAATTCATGGTCACGATATTACAAATGCTGTTGAAGCTATTTTAGCTAAACAAAACAAAACTAAATCAGGCGACAAAATCGATAAGAAAGCTAAACAAGAAATTATTGAGGATATTAGAAATCAAATGAATCAAGCTGCAAAAGAGCTTGATTATGAAAGAGCTATTGAGCTTAGAAATATATTATTAGAATTACAAGAAACAAAATAGAAAGGAGTATTAAATGAGTAAAGAAAATTTATTAATTATTCAAGGAGCTAGAGAAAATAACCTTAAGAATATTGATTTAACTTTACCTAAAAATAAGTTAATTGTATTTACAGGTCTTAGTGGTAGTGGTAAAAGTTCACTTGCATTCAACACAATATATGAAGAAGGAAGAAGAAGATATGTCGATTCTCTTTCATCTTATGCAAGAATGTTTTTAGGAGGGACTAAAAAACCAGATGTTGACAAAATTGAAGGACTAAGTCCATCAATTTCGATTGAACAAAAAACTGTTCATAATAACCCTAGATCTACTGTTGGAACAGTTACTGAAATTTACGATTATTTTAGATTACTTTTTGCAAGAATTGGTAAGCCATATTGTCCTACACATAACATTGAAATTTCAACTCAGACAACTAAAGTCATTTTAAATTCAATTTATGAACAAGAACCTAATTCAAGACTTGTTATTTTAGCTCCATTAGTTGATGGAGAAAAAGGAACACACCAAAATCTTTTTGAAAAGCTTAAAAAAGAAGGTTTCTTAAGAGTTAAAGTTAACGGTATGTATATGATGCTTGATGAACCTATTGATTTGAACAAAAACAACAAGCACACTATAGAATTAGTAATTGATCGTGTTAGATTAACTGAAGAAAATTACAATAGAATTTCACAAGCTTTAGAAATTGCAACTGAATATGCAGATGGATTAATTAAGGTTGAAAATGTTGATTTAGATAAAACATTTATCTTCTCAAAAACATATTCTTGCATCTACAAAGATTTCAATATGCCTAAAATTGAAACAAGATTATTCTCATTCAATGCTCCATATGGAATGTGTGATAACTGTAAAGGTTTAGGACTTGAGTTTAAAGCTGACTTTGATTCAATTGTTCCTGAACCTTGAAGATCAATTAATGAAGGTGGAATTGAATATTTTCAAAATACAGTCAATACTCAAAACCTTGAATGACAAGAGTTTGATCAGCTTTTAAATTACTACAATATAAATAAAAACACACCTATTGAAGATTTATGAGAAAAAGAGCTTGAAATAATTAAATATGGTTCACACGAACCTATTGCTTACACATTAGTTTCTTCATCAAATAACATCATCAGAAGAGAAAAAGAAATTGATGGTATCTTAACTAAGATTGAAAAAATGTATTATGAAACTACTTCAGATAGAAGAAGAGATTACCTTAAAAAATATATGGGTTCATTCACTTGTTCAGTATGTAAGGGTTCAAGATTAAATGAATATGCATTAGCAGTTAAATTAGATAATAAAAATATTTATGATTTTATTGCTTTATCAATCGAAGATTCACTTGTAGAGGTTAATAAATTAATTGATACATTAAATGATAATGACAAGCAAATTTCATCATTAATTACAAAGGAATTAATCGACAGATTAAGCTTCCTTAAAAATGTCGGTCTTGACTATTTAACCCTTAACCGTAGTGCTGAAAGTTTAAGTGGTGGAGAAGCTCAACGTATTAGATTAGCTACTCAAATTGGTTCGAATTTAACAGGTGTTTTATATGTTTTAGATGAACCATCAATTGGATTACATCAAAAGGATAACTTAAAACTCATTGATGCACTTAGAAAAATGGTTGATATAGGAAACACATTAATTGTTGTTGAACACGACGAAGACACAATGTTTGCATCTGACTATATTGTTGATATAGGGCCAGAAGCTGGATTAAATGGTGGAACAGTAGTTGCTCAAGGTACTTTAGATGAAATAATAAAATCAAAAAATTCAATTACAGCTAAATATTTATCTGGTGAATGAAAAATCGAAGTTCCAGCAACACGTAGAGGTGGCAATGGTAAACAAGTTACTATTTATGGAGCTAGAGAAAATAACCTTAAAAATATTGATGTAACTATTCCTCTAGGTAAATTAGTTGCAGTGACTGGAGTTTCAGGTTCGGGAAAAAGTACATTAGTTAATGAAATTTTAGTTAGAGGAATTCAACATTCACTTGGACTTAGTGAAGGTTTAAATCACAAGAAAGCTAAATTTAAAACTATTTCAGGATTAAATAACATTGATAAAGTTATTGCAGTTTCTCAGTCGCCAATTGGAAAAACTCCAAGATCAAACCCTGCTACTTACACAGGTGTATTTGATGATATTAGAGAAATTTACGAAAACATTGAAGAATCAAGAATTAGAGGATATACAAAAAGTAGATTCAGTTTCAATGTGCCTGGTGGAAGATGTGAAAAATGTTCAGGAGATGGTTTCATAAAAATTGAAATGCACTTTTTACCTGATGTTTATGTACCTTGTGATCAATGTGATGGTCAAAGATACAATAAAGAAACACTTGAAATAAAGTACCACAACAAAAATATTTCTCAAGTTTTAGATATGAGTGTTGATGAAGCGATTTTATTTTTTGAGCACAGAAATAAGATTATTGAAAAACTTCAAATCCTACAGGACGTAGGCTTAGGTTATATTAAGCTTGGACAAATGTCGACAACTTTAAGTGGTGGAGAAGCACAACGTGTTAAGTTAGCAACTTACTTGCAAAAGAAACCAACAGGTAAAACAGTTTATGTCCTTGATGAACCAACAACAGGATTACATACTCACGATGTTAAGAAATTAATTCATATTCTTAATAGAATTGTTGAAAACGGTGACTCAGTTATTGTTATCGAACACAACTTAGATGTAATCAAATCTTCCGATCACATTATCGATTTAGGACCTGATGGAGGAGTTCACGGAGGACAAATCGTTGCTCAAGGGACACCTGAACAAGTTGCTGTAAATCCAAGAAGTTACACAGGTCAATTTCTTAAGAAAATTTTGTAATCAAAAACTTAATTAATTTAATAAAATTAAATTACAAAATTTAAGTTTCAAGGAAAATACTCAATGAATAAAGAACGTAAAAAAATTAATGTCAAGAAAATCATTGATTTCTATGATTTAAAAATCATAAATGGTGAAAATCAAGAATTGGTTTATAACGACATTTATCAACCTGCAATCAAACGTGTAGGGTTAGAATTAGCAGCTAATTATTTAAATGACAGAATTAACAAAAATGTTATTGCTTGAGGAACTGCTGAATCATCTTGATTTTTTGAAATAGGTAAAAATAAAGCTTACCAAGCTATAGAGTGTGTTATTTCACAGCAACCTCCACTTGTTATTTTGTCTAAAGGGTTTAATAAACCTGCGATTAACTGAGTTGTAGATATAGCGAACAAATATAAAGTTCCAGTTGCACTTGTTAATATGAGTACATCTTACATATCAACAAACATCGGTTCATATTTAAATAACTACTTTGGAGAAGTTACACAAGTTCACGGAACATTAGTTCTTATTGGAGGAACAGGTGTGCTTATTACTGGAGCTAGTGGAGTTGGTAAATCTGAAGCTGCTTTACAATTAATTCAGCAAGGTGCAGTTTTAATTAGCGATGATGCTGTTTTGATTAAAGATAACGGAAACATTTTTATTGGATCATCACCAGAAATTACACGTAATTTTCTTGAAATCAGAGGTATTGGTTTAGTTGATATTAAAAAACTTTATGGAGTATCGACTGTAGCCAAATCATCAATCATCGATCTTGTTATCGAACTTGTTAAACAAGATGGTAATAGTGAATTCGATAGATTAGGTGTTGATTATTTAGAATATCCAATTTTTGGACGTTCGATTAAGAAAATGCAAATACCAATCAAAGAAGGGGGTTCAGCTGCTTCATTAATTAGAGCTGCTGTTAATACTTACTTAGCTAGAAATGATGGTATGAATGTATTAGATGAAATTTATGAAAGGACACTATTAGAAAATGAATAATTCAGCATATCCTGCTTGAGTACCTGATTCTCCAATAGCAGAGGGTACTTCAACAATCTTATTTAGTATTGGTTCCTTTCAAATGCACCTTTACTCATTTATGATTATGTTAGGTTTTATCCTATCAATTCTTACTGTTTTCTTCTTCTGATATAAAGAAAGTTGAAATATAGATATCTTATTTGTGATAATTTTAATTACAGTTCCTGCTGGTATCATTGGAGCTCGTTTAGGGTTCATTATTGAAAGACTTATTTATCAACCTGATAATCCATTCCCTAACTCGCATTGATATGCAATTTGACAAGGGGGATTAAGTATTCAAGGAGGAGTTGTTCTAGCCGCTTTCCTTGATATAGTTTACTTATACACAAAGAGAAAAGATGTTGATTTGAAAAAAGCATTTGGATACATTCTCCCAGCAGTTTTAGTAGGACAATTTGTTGGGCGTTTTGGAAACTATGCTAACCACGAGGTTTATGGAAAAATAGACTGAACTGGTGCATCGGTATTAGTATTTGGAAAGTCATTTGCTTCAAATATGTACATTTCTGACTCATTAACTACAAGTATGGGTCTTGAAGGTGCTTACAGATATCCATTATTCTTATACGAAGGATTAGCGAACTTAATTGGTTACATTTTAATTTGTTGAGTTGTTAACTACTTTGGATTATTAAGACCAGGGTCAGGTGGGGCTTTATACTTAATTTGATATGGTATAACTCGTGCTGCAATGGAACCTTTACGTGAAGAATCATATAACCTTTATTCAGTAGTTGCATTCTTATTCATCATCGGTGGTGGATTAGGACTTATCTACTTTGAATTCTTAAGAGGAAATTTATATGTAAGAAAATTAGAAAAATACAAATTTGTATTTGAACACAAAAATAAAGAAGCTTACTTGAATCACGTAAACATCACAAGTTTTAGCTACTTATTTAGTAAATTATGAACTAAAAGACCTGTAGCTTAATTTAGATATATCCAAGCAATTGGATATATTTTTATTTTGCAGATTTTGATGCTTTACCAAACTAAAATTTATTTAGCTCAATTAGCAAAAAATGACTTTTTAACCTATATAACTAGCAAATTTGTATTTTTTGATAAAATCTACTCACATTTAACAATGATTTAAAAAGTTATAAAATTTAAAACTAAATAATTATTTTTTAAGGAGAGAAGCTATGAACGGAATTTATGATCTTGTGATTATTGGTGGAGGACCTGCTGGATTAAATGCAGCTTTATATGCATCAAGAGCAAACTTGAATGTTGCATTTATCGAAAAAGGTGCTCCTGGGGGAAAATTATCATCAACTGCAAAAGTTGAAAACTGATTAGGTACATCTGAAATTGAAGGTTGAAAATTAGCTCAAGAATTCTTTGACCATGCTAAAGAATATGGAGCTAAATATCTTTATGGTACAGTTACAAAAATTAATAACTTAGGTAAATATGATAAAGAAATTGTTTTATCAGATGGTTCAATTGTAAAAGCTAAATCAGTTTTAATTGCAACTGGAATGATAAATAGAAGACCAACTTTTATACCTGAATATGATAGATTTGAACACTTTGGAATTAGTTACTGTGTTGTTTGTGATGCTCCATTATTTGGTAAAAATCCATCGGTAGTCTTAGGTGATGGAAATTCAGCTGTTGAAGAATCAATTTACTTATCTAGAATTGCTAGTGAAGTTAATTTAGTTATCAGAGATGAAACCTTCAAAGCTGATAAAGTTTTAGTTAAAGAATTATTGAGACAGCCAAATATTAAAGTGTTTAAAAATTCACAAATAGTTCAGCTACTTGGTGATAGACAACTTGAAGGAGTTGTTATTGAAAATAAAAATGGTGAGCAAACAGAACTTAAAGTTTCATCATTTTTCCCTTACATAGGATTTGAATCATCTGCGTGATTTGCTCAGGATTTAGGAATACTTGATGAAAAAGGTTTCATTGTTACTAACGATAAAATGGAAACAAATGTTCCAGGAATTTATGCAGCAGGCGATATTAGACAAACAAAAGTTCGTCAAATAGTTACAGCAGCATCAGATGGTGCAGTAGCTGCTAGAAGCATAATTGATTATTTAAGCTAATTTACAATTTAAAAGAAAGGAGTAATAATGCAGAGGGCACAAACTAAAAATTATGTTCCTACACATTTTAGTTTCTTTGAATTAACGAAAAATTATAGAACTGCTTCATTGCTTTCTATATTATTTGCTATTTTAGAAGTTGTAGCACAAGTGCTTATTCCGTTAGCTGTTAAGAAATTAATGGATAATGGAATTCAAAAGTTAGCATTTGCAGCATTACAAAACGAAGCGTGAAATGGTATTTTAAAATATTCACTTGTTATTATTGCGCTTGCTTTGGCATCACTTGCTTTTGGTGCACTTAGTGGAATTTTCGCATCCAAAGCAGCTGCAGGACTAGGTTATAATGCAAGAGCGTATGCTTATAAAAATTTAATGAGATTATCATTTAAGAACTTAGATAACTACTCAAATGGTACACTTATAACAAGACTAACAACTGATATTGTTTCTATTCAAAATGCTTATTTAAACATCATTAGAATGATGCTTAGAGCACCAATTATGATTTTGGTTGCTATTTCTATTGCATTTACAATAGCACCTATATTAGCATCAATTTTGCTTGCTATTATGGTTGTGTTAGCTATATTTATTGGTTTTGTAATGTTTATGGTTTATAGAAGATATCATTTAATGCTTAAAGCTTATGATGGCTTAAACACAAAAATTGGTGAAAACTTAAATGCAATTAGAACAATTAAATCATTCGTTAAAGAACAAGATGAATTGCTTGATATTAAAAACTCATCAGCATTAGTTAGAAAAATTTCTATAATGACCGAAAAATGAATTAACTCAAACAGAGCTTTATTTGGGTTACTTATTTATGTTTGTTTAGTTTCATTTATTGCAGTTGCTACAAAAGATATTGTTGTGAATAAGCAAAATGCAACAATGGATTTTGGTACATTAACTTCTTTCATTGGTTATATGTTTCAAGTTCTAGTTAACTTCATTTTATTCTCTGTAGGTGTTATTAATGTAACTTCTGCTAAGGCATCAGCTAAAAGAATTAGAGAACTTATTGAAGAAAAACCAATTTTAGTTCAAAAAGAAGATGGGCTCACAGAAGTTGCTAGTGGAAAAATTGAATTTAGAAATGTGTCTTTAAAATATAAAGAACACGCTGAATTAAATAACTTAAATAATATTAATTTAACAATTGAACCAGGTGAAACTGTTGGTATTTTAGGAAAAACAGGAGCTGGTAAATCTTCACTTATTTCACTTATACCAAGGTTATATGATGTAACTAATGGAGAAGTTTTAGTTGGTGGAGTTAATGTTAAAGATTACAATCTTGAAGCACTTAGGAATCAAGTTTCTATAGTGCTTCAAAAGAATGTTTTATTCACAGGAACAGTTGCTGAAAATATGCGTTGAGGAAATGAAGAAGCAACTGATGAAGAAATAATTGAAGCACTTAAAAAAGCATCGGCTTATGACTTTGTTTTTGCTAAAGATGGCTTGAGCACTTGAGTAGAAGAATCAGGAAACAACTTTTCAGGTGGGCAAAAACAACGCCTTTCAATAGCAAGATCTATACTCAAAAAATCAAAAATTCTTATCTTAGATGACTCAACTAGTGCAGTTGATAATAATACCGATAAGAAAATCCAACACTCACTTAAATATGAATTGGGAGATGTAACTAAAATCATTATTGCGCAAAGAATTTCATCAATTCAGCATGCAAATAAGATTGTAATTGTTAATGATGGTGAAATTTCAGGAATTGGTAAGCACGAAGAACTTTTAAAATCAAACGAATACTACAGACATTTATATGAAACACAAAATAGAGGTAGTGATGAATAAAAGAAAAACTATAAAAAGCTCAGAAGCTAAAAGCGCTCTTAAAAGAGTTATTGCACTTATCTGAGCTACAAATAAATGATATTTTATGCTCATTATTTTCGGTTTCGTTATTTCATCAGTAGTAAATGTTTTGGGACAATCTTACTTGGGGTTAGTGCTATTCAACAAATTCTTAGTTCCATTTTTTCAATCAGGTTTCACTGAATTTGATTGAAATGGATTCAACCTTTCAATCATTATCTTAATTAGTTTATTTTTATCAGGTGTGCTTTTTGAATTTATAGCAACAAGATTAGCAGTATTCTTAACACATACAACTATTAAAAACTTACGTGATAGCTTATATGCAAAAATGCAAACATTACCAATAAGCTACTTTGACAAGAAACTTAAAGGTGACTTAATGTCATTGTTTGTTAATGATGTTGATGTGCTTAAGCAATTCATAATGCAAACTGTACCAACAATATTTTCAAGCTTAGCAACACTTATTGTGACAACAGTGTTTATGCTTTACTACAACTGATTTTTATCATTAATAGTATTTGCACTTGTAGGAACAACTATGTTCTTGTCATCTGTTTATGCAAGGAAATCAAGTAAATTCTTTACATTAAGGCAAAAACGTCTAGGTATTATCAACGGATTTATAAATGAGATGATTAATGGTGTCAAGGTTATTAAAGTCTTTAATCATCAAGAAGCTTCATTTAAAGATATGCAAAAGAGAAATAAAGAGTTCTATGAAGCTGACTATAAATCAAAAGCTTATGTAACTGTTTTATTCCCTGTATTTATGAACATTGGAAATATTAACTATGCAATTATTGCTATTATTTCTGGACTTATTTACCTTAACGGTGGTAAAGTCGGTTCATTAGATGTTGCAATCAGTGCAGGAGTTATTGTTGCGTTCTTACAATATGCAAGAAACTTTTCATTACCAATTTCTCAAATTGTTCAAGAGTTCAATACACTTGCAATGGCTGCAGCAGGTGCAAGACGTGTGTTTGATGCAATGGATAATTTATCAGAAGTTGATAAAGGTTCAATCGAAATTATCAATCATTCAGATTTATCTAAATCAAATATTATTTGATTTAATTCTTATGATAAAGAAAAATTCTTAAGCGAACCGTCAAGATACTACTTCAAAATACCAATGGGTTCAATGGGATGATTAATTAAAAGAATTGATGGTAAGTTTGATTTCAATCACGTTTATGCAGGTTATGTTGAAGGAAAACCTATTATCAAAGATTTTGATTTACATATTAAACCAGGTGAAAGAGTTGCATTTGTGGGTGCTACTGGTGCTGGAAAAACTACAATTACAAACTTAATTAATAGATTTTATGATGTATTTGAAGGTTCGATTAAACTTGATGGAATTGATATTAGACTAATTAAAAAATCTTCATTACGTAAATCACTTGGATATGTTCTTCAAGAAACTTCATTATTTACTGAATCAATAGCTGACAACATTGCTTATGGTGTTGCTGATGCGGCACTTAAAGATATTAAAGAAGCTGCAAAAATTGCTAATGCAACTAGATTCATTAAACAAACTGAAGATGGGTTTAATACTATCTTAGAAAATGCAGGAGAATCACTTTCACAAGGTCAAAAACAACTTCTTTCAATCGCAAGAACAAGTATGTTAGATCCAATGATATTAGTGCTTGATGAAGCCACTTCAACAATTGATACAGAAACTGAAAGAGAAATCCAAGAGGGTATGTATGAACTTATGAAAAATAAAACTTCATTTGTTATAGCACACCGTT
>NZ_JAYFEZ010000012.1:0-33348 GCF_034863425.1 Mycoplasma sp. 21DD0573 | reverse complement strand
AATAACTATTCAGTTTTCAAAGAATATTTAGCACCTTTAATGGTGTTTTTTTATTAACTCAAACTATGAAAAAAAATATTTTGTTATATAATACCAATATATTTTAAAAAAGGGGCGAGCACATTGGGTAATTTAATCTATAAAACAAAAAATAGATTAAGAGCATTCTTCACAAATAAGGATTTAACGAAGAAGGCTATTTTTACTTTACTCATGTTGGCTATCTATATTTTAGGAACGACTATAACATTACCATTTGTAAAGATTAAAAATGAAGACGCAATTAGTAGTAACTCTTTTTTAAATACATTAAACTTAATTGGTGGTGGAGGACTTAGACAGTTCTCGCTATTTGCTTTAGGTATTAGTCCATTTATTAATGCTTCTCTTATAATGATGATTTTACAATCAAAAATATTCCCTCCAATCTATAAATTAAGTCAGAGTGGGCCGCAAGGTAGAAGAAAAATAAATATTATTACTAGATTGTTAACAATTGTTATTGCTTATCCACAAGCTATTTTCTTAATTAAAACGCTTGGTAATGGGAATAGTCAATTCATTGAGTTGGATGGATACGGAATTGTATCAAAAGAATTTTTAACATTCTTTATGATTCCGATGGTTTTAACTTCTGCTTCATTATTTGCTTTATTTATTTCAGAACAAATCACAAATAAAGGAATTGGAAATGGAACAAGTTTAATTATTTTCACAGGTATTGCCGCTAGGTTACCATTCCAATTTAAAGAAGCATTCTTACATTACGTAGGTGTTGATTTATCTGGTTCAAGTGGGGCACTTGTTGGTATAGTCAATTTCTTTACATATATACTTGTTTACTTACTTGTTTTAATGATTATAGCTATTGTTTATGTAGCAGAAAGACATATACCTATCCAACAAATAGGAGCAGGTAGATCTAAATCTAAAAAAGACATTGGTTTCTTACCTATTAAACTAAATCCAGCCGGAATTATGCCTATTATCTTTGCTATGATGGTTTTATCATTCCCGACAATGATTGCAAACATACTACCAGATGATAATGCATCAAAACAATGAATTAACCAAAATATGCAATTTACCCAACCAATTGGATTTACATTACTTATAGTTGTTATTTTTGCATTCTCATTAGTTATGGGAATTCAACAATCAAAAGTTGATAAGATAGCTGAAGATTTCGCTAAAAATTCAACATTTATTCCAGGCGTAAGACCAGGAGAAGAAACACAAGATTACTTAATTGGGATTGTATTTAGATTAAGTGTGTTTTCATCATTCTATTTATTAGCGTTAGGAAGTATGCAATTTGTTGAAATTATGGCTGGTATTTTACCTAGTGTAATTTCATTCGGTGGTACAGGGCTTATGATTTTAGTAAGTGTTGCACTTGAAACAGTAGGGCAATTACAAGCAAGAATTAAATCAAATAATTTATCAAAAGCAAAAAGAGAATCAATTAAAAATATTGAAAGCAACTCAGCAGAAAACGTAGAAGGTTTATTATGGTAAATAAAATAAATAAAAATGTGATTTTTATGGGACAACCAGGAGCAGGAAAAGGTACTGTTGCTTCTTTATTGTCAAAAACAAGCAATTTAATTCATTTATCAACAGGTAACATTTTTAGAAACGAAATAGCACAAAAAACAGAACTTGGTCTTAAAGTTCAAAACATTGTGACAACAGGTGGATATGTACCCGATGAAATCACAAATAAAATTGTTGAAAATGCAATCTTAAAATTAAAAGAAAATAACCAATTTTTTATCCTAGATGGTTTTCCTAGAACTAAAGCTCAAGCCGAGTTCTTAAATTCACTTAAAGACTTTGAATTTGTGGTTATTGAGCTTCAAGTAAATAATGAAGAAATCATTAAGCGTTTAAGTGGTAGAAGAACATGTGTAAATTGTGGTGCAGGCTACCATGTAGAATTCCAACCACCTAAAGTAGAAGGTGTTTGTGATGTTTGTTCTAATCAAATTATTCAACGTGCAGACGACACACCTGAACGTATTGAACACAGATTAAAAATCTATGAAGAACAAACAAAACCATTGATTGACTACTACAAATCGCTCGATGAATTAAGAGTTGTAGATGCTTCAGCTACACCTGAAGAAGTTGCAAAACAGGTACTTGAAATTTTGCAAAAAAGTGATAAAATAAATAAACTTTAAAATATCTAACATATATGTTAGATTATTTTATTTTTTACAGAGAAAGGTGATCTAATTATGTCTTGAGTAAAAACAGAAGAAGAAATTCAAAAGATTACCAAATCTTGTCAAATCTTGGCAGAAGTCAAGCAAATAGTTTGAGACTTTGTAAGACCAGGGGTTTCTTTAAAAGATATTGATCAATTGGCTTTTAAAGAAATAATCAAACGTGGAGCCAAACCTGCATTTAAAGGTTATCAAGGTTTTCCAAGTACAGCATGTATATCAGTTAATGAACAATTGATCCATGGAATACCTACAGATCGTATTGTAGAAGAAGGCGACATTGTTAGTGTTGACTTAGGATGCATCTGAGAAGGTTTTTATAGTGATAGTGCCTTCACTAAACCAGTTGGAAAAGTTTCGCCTCTAGATCAAAAACTTATTGATGTAGCTAAAGGAGCTTTTGAAGCAGGATTAAAAGCGATTAAAAAAGGTGCTAGAACAGGTGATATATCTTATGCAATAGGTGAATATATCCATAAGCACGGTTTATTTACACCAAGAGACTTTTGTGGTCATGGAATCGGAAGAAGATTACATGAAGATCCTAATATTTTCAATGAAGGTAAAAAAGGAACTGGTCCATTACTTAAAGATGGTATGGTAATTTGTATTGAGCCAATGATTGCCCAAACTAATAAATTTATTCAACTTAGAGATGGGTGAACAATAGTTAGCGCCAATAATACAAGAACAGCTCATTATGAACACACTGTACTCATCAAAAATGGAAAAGGAATCGTGTTAACGAAAGGAATCTAATTGGCAAAAGATGCTATTAAAATAAAAGGTGTTGTCAAAGAAGTTTTTACAATTGATGATTATTCAGTAGAACTTGAAAATGGCATCACAATTAAAGCTCATATTTCTGGAAAGATGAGAATTAACCACATTCGTATCTTACCAGGTGATTCAGTTGATGTCGAAGTAAGTCCTTATGATACAACACAAGGACGTATTACTTACAGACACAAGTAATAAGGAGAACTAATGAAAGTTAGAGCAAGTGTTAAAAAAATGTGTAAAGACTGTAAAATCATTAAACGTAGAGGGATTATCCGTGTTATTTGTGTTCAACCAAAACACAAACAAAGACAAGGGTAATTGTTAGAAAGGATTTTAAATGGCTAGAATTTTAAACGTCGAAATCCCAAACAATAAACGTGTTGTTATTTCATTAACATACATTTATGGAATTGGAAGAACATTAGCAAAAGAAATTTGTAAAGTAGCAAACATTAGCGAAGATGCTCGTGTAAAAGATTTATCAGAAGAAGAATTATCAAGAATTCGTGAAGCAGCTAAAGTTTACACAACAGAAGGTGACTTACGTAGAGAAGTTTCATTAAACATCAAACGTTTAATGGAAATCAAATGCTACCGTGGAATGAGACACCGTAAAGGATTACCAGTTCGTGGACAAAGTACTCAAAAGAATGCTCGTACACGTAAGGGTCCAAGAAAAACTGTAGCAGGAAAGAAAGGTAAATAATAATGGCTCGTAAAACTAAGAAAAAGAACATTACAAGTGGTGTAGCACACATCCACTCAACAAACCAAAACACAATTGTTACTTTTGCTGATGAAAACGGGAATGTTATTGCTTGAAGTTCAGCAGGAGCAATTGGATACAAAGGTACTAAAAAGAAAACTCCATATGCTGCTGGTTTAGCTGCACAAGCTGCTGCCGAAGCTGCTAAAGAACACGGAATCAAAACAGTTAAAGTTGAATTAAAAGGTCTTGGAGCTGGAAAAGATGCTGCTAGAAAACAAATCGAAGTTAGCGGTATTACAGTAACAGAAATCAAAGACGTTACACCAGTTCCACATAACGGAACAAGACCACCAAAACGTATCTTAAAACGTGAACGTATGAAAAAATAATTCAAAAGAGGTAAACAATGGAAAAAATGAAAAAATTGGTTTACTTAGATAAACCTGTAATCCACAAAAGAGATGATGTTGCTGAAACAACTTTTGTATTAAGAGGTCTTGAAAGAGGTTTTGGTAATACATTAGCTGTTCCCTTAAGAAGAACATTATTATCAACAATTTCATCATTAGCACCATTTGCAGTTAAAATCGAAGGTGTTGATCATGAATTCCAAACAATCAAAGATGTTACAGAAGATGTTATTACTTTATTAATGAATTTACGTAAAGTTCGTTTTGCTTACAACCCTAACATTGTTAAAGACAATGAAATTGTAAAGGTTACATTACAATCAGAAGCTCCTGGAGAAGTTACTTCAAGATCACTTAAAGTAGTTTCACACCCAGGTGTTCAAGTTATTGATACAAACATTAAGTTAGCTACAGTTATGAATGCAAAGGCTCTTAATGTTGAAATTTACTTGCGTTCAGGACGTGGATTTGTTTCATTTGATGAAAACAAAGTGTACATTTCTAAACGTAAAAAAGATGATTTAGCTCCAATGAGTGACATTAAAAAAGGTGAATTTATCGCAGTTGATTCAAACTTCTCACCAATCAAAAAAGTTTACTACAACATCAAAGAAATGAACTCAGCTTCAAACAGAATTGAAGAAGAACTTGAGTTTAACATTGAAACAGATGGAACAGTAGATGCAAAAGATGCTCTTAGACAAGCAGCTGACATTTTAATTGGTCTTCTTGAAGTAATCGGAGACACAGATAAAATGAAAGTTGATATCTTTGAAGAAATCGTTGAAAAACCAGAAGAAAAACAAGAAGATGATATCGATATTTCACAAATGAACTTATCAGTTCGTTCAGCTAACGCACTTAGAAAAATTAAGAAAACTAAATTATCACAAATTAGAGAACTTACAGTTTCACAATTAGAGCAAACAAAGAACTTAGGTAGAAAATCAATTCAAGAAATCATTGATAAAGTTAAAGATTACGGTTTTGAATTAAGAGAAGGAGATGAGTAATATGGCAAACCCAACACAAATCTATTCACGTGACACTAAATGAAGAAACGGTGTGATGCGTTCACTTGTTAGTGAATTATACGTAAACGGAAGAATTGTTACAACTTTAACAAGAGCAAAAGAATTAAGAAGACACGCTGAGAAAATGATTCAAAAAGCTAAAAACCCTACATTAGCAAACAGACGTGCTGTTGCAGGTTTCTTACGTCCAATTAAAACTAAAGATGGTAAAGCTGTATTATCATACTTATTTGATGATATTGCACCAAAATACTCACAAAGAAACGGTGGATACACAAGAATTATTAAATTACCTCGTCGTCAAGGTGATTCAACACGTATGGCAATTATTGAATTAGTTTAATCTTTACTTTTTAATAATAAATATGAGTTTTATATATAGATATCAGTTTACATTCAAACTGATATTTTTTTATTTAACACTAAATAACTTAGTTATATACAATTAACATAAAACTAAACTATTGGTATAATATAACAAACTAAAAAGGATACTATGCTTTTACACTCAATATTTTGAAAAATTAAACACAAAAAGCACCAATACACAGTGCTTTTAATAGATACTTATTCACCTTCTCAAAGGTTCTGAATAAACAAATTAATGCTCAATAAAAACATCATAATCAACTACTTATCATTTAAAAAATCAAATGATAAACATGATGTTTTTGTCTCATTTGACCAAATCCAAAAAGTTAAGCAAAACTACATACAATCTAGATTAAAAAAAGAACCTAATTTAGATTTAAATCAACTTGACCTTGAGTTTGATTCAAACACTAGAAATATCATTGGTATGTACATTGCTAAAACACAGAAATATGACGTTGTTGTAGGAGGATATAACACAACTTCGAAATCATTTTATCGTAGTGCTCTAAGAGTTTTAGATAAAACAACAAGCACAATTTCATCAGCAATGGTGCTTAATAAAAAATCACAAACTTATGTAGTTTCTGATCCTTCTTTTATTATTGAGCCAACTGAAGAACAATTAGTTGATATAACTAAAAACGCTATGGACTTTAGCAAAAAAGTTCTCGATAAACCAACTGGTGCATTTATGTCGTTTTCAACAAATGGTTCAAACTCAAGTGCACAAGCTTTAAAAATGTCAAATGCAGCAAAATTGTTTTCAGAAAAATATCCACATGAAAATGTGTATGCAAGTGAAGTTCAAGTTGATGCAGCGTTAAATAACAAAATAAGAGAGAAAAAAGATTTATTCAATTACCAAGATGCTAATGTATTTGTGTTTCCTGATTTAAATTCAGCTAATATATCTTACAAATTTATTCAGCAGTTAGGTAAATTCAATGCGTATGGTCCTTTTGTTTTAGGATTTAATCAAACTGTTGCTGACTTATCAAGAGGAGCAACGACAAAAGATATAATAGGAACAATTCTTATTTCAATTTTAAACACAAACAAGGAGTAATAATGAATAAAAAAGTTTTAGTAATCAATGCAGGAAGTAGCTCAATTAAATTAAGTTTATTTGATAAAGAATCATTAGAATTAATCGCTAGTGGTATTGCTGAAAGAATTACATTACCTGAGGGAGCTATTTCAATTAAATTCAATGGTCAAAAATTTGAAAAAACAGTAGCAATGCCAAATCACGAAGTTGCTGTTAACAAATTATATGAATTAATGGAAGAAATTAACTTAATCCACCAACCAGAAGAAATTGAATACATTGGATTTAGAATTGTTCAAGGTGGTACATACTTTAACAATACGGCTAAAATCACAGACGAAGTAATTAACATTGTAGATAAAGTTTCAATTTATGCGCCATTACACAACCCAGGAGCAGTGCAATCAATTTACGGATTTAGAAAAGTTTTCCCACACGCTAAATTATCAGGTGACTTCGATACAGCATTCCATACAACAATTAACAAAGTAAATAGCTCATATGCATTACCAAAAGAATTAGTAGAAAAATACGAAATCAAAAGATATGGTGCTCACGGAATTTCACACCAATACATTACAGAAAAACTTGCTCAAATCTTAGACAAAGAAACTGTAACATTTGTTAATATGCACTTAGGAAACGGTGGTTCATTATGTGCTGTTAAGGATTCAAAATCATTTGACACATCAATGGGACTTACACCATTAGCTGGAATAATGATGGGAACAAGAAGTGGTGACATTGATCCTTCAATTCATCAATTTGTTATGAACCAATCAGGTTTAGATATCAATCAATTCACAGATATTTTAAATAAACAAAGTGGTCTTTTAGGTGTTTCTACAATTTCTTCAGATATGAGAGATATTTGTGCTGCAGCAAACAAAGGAAATGTAGATGCACAATTTGCACTTGAACTTTACTCACAAAAAATTGCTGACTATGTAGCAATTTATGCAAACAAAATTGGTGGTAAACCAGATGCGCTTGTTTTCACAGCTGGAATTGGAGAAAACACACCTATTATTAGACAAATGATTGCAGATAAATTATTCTTCAAAAACATTAAATTAAACTCAGAAGTTAACTATGGACCAATCGGTGAATTCGCTTTAATTTCTGCACCTGATTCAGAAGTTCCAGTTTATGTAATTAGAACAAATGAAGAATTAGTTATTGCAAGAAATGCAATTAAAATTTATGAACAAAACTAAAATAGCTTTATTTCCTGGATCATTCGATCCATTTCATAAAGGTCACGAATCAATAGTGCAAAAAGCTATCGAGCTTTTTGACAAACTTTATATTGTTGTAACTTACAATCCTGATAAAGATAATATTGAAAGAATTGAAGAAAATTTTGAAGCAATTAAAAATAAATATCAAGAAAACGATAAAGTGGTTGTCTTAAAAAACTACTTTGATTTAACAGCTGATTTAGCTCATCAATTAAATGCAAAATGACTTGTACGTAGTGCTAGAAATCAAATTGACTTTAATTATGAACTCAAATTAGCTACAGCAAATAATGCTTTAAATAATAATCTTGAAACAATCATAATAATGCCCGATTATGATAAATCAAATATTTCTTCAACTCAAATCAGACAACAGCATAAAGAACAAATAGAAAAAGCAAAACAAAACAAAAAAGGAATTTAGGACAATGTTTAAATTTATTAAATCATCTACAAACAGGACAAATTGATACGAACATCCAAATTATGAAGTTTCTTTTTGAGGTCGCTCAAATGTCGGAAAAAGTTCATTAATCAATGCAATTGTTGAAAATAAGAAATTAGCAAAAACATCTAAGACACCAGGTCGTACACAATTAATTAACTATTTTGAAAATGAATTTGGAGCAGTTTTAGTTGACTTACCAGGTTATGGTTACGCAAAAATTTCGCAAACTCAAAAAGATAAAATGATGAAGATGATTTATGAATATTTAATAGAAAGAAAAAACCTTAGATGTGTTTACTTATTAATTGATTCTAGACATGGAATTACTAATACAGACGTTCCTGAATTAAATTTTTTAATATCAAATAATATAAACTTTAAGTTAGTTTTCACAAAAACTGACAAACTTAAACAAAAAGACAAAAACCAACTATTAAATCACATTAAAAGCTTACGTAATGAACTTGGAAACTTTGAGTATTTCTTAGTTTCTTCAGAAAAAAAAGTGGGAATTGAGCAACTTAGTGATGATTTAACACAAACTCTTTCAGGAGATGAAAATGAAATTGACTAAACAAACATTAAAACCATTATTACTTTTAGGTGGTTCAGTTGTTGTTCTTGGTGGAATAGCAGCTACATCAGCATTATTGGTTAAACAATCAAAGAAAAAAACTAATATAGATTATGCAGATTTTAATCTAAATGTTACTGGTTCATTAACTAAAGATAAACATTTAGCTTCTGAATATGTAACAAATCCATTAGTTCCTATTAATGGAACAAGATGAGATAATTCAGCTTGAATTAAAGAACTTACAGTTGCTAAAATCCAAACTGAAAGTGATAAAAATCAAGTTGATAATATTAAATCATTTGAATTAGCAGCAAGCAATGGAATGGTATTTAATGCGATTGCTCAAGAAGCCAAAGATCAAGGTTATAAAATTGAATTTGTTTCATATGCAAACGATTTAACAGGTACATTATTGCTTAAAATGTTAGTTAAAGATAAAAATTCAAATACAGTTAAAACTCACATTTTTGAATTAACTGGTTTTGCAACATTAACTACTAAAAATCCATATGCTAATTTAACAATTGCTACATTAACTGCTGATACTGAAAAATTATTTAAAGAATTCAAATCTTCAGACGCGTTAAAAACACACTTTGAAGCCTTAGAGCAAGATAAAAAAGTTGAATTTATTAAAAATCATTTCTCAACAAAAGAATCATCTAAATTGACTGATTTTAATTGAAGCAGTCTGCAAGTGACATTTGAGGACAAAATAATGAAATTAAGTATTTCATACAACTTAAATGTATTAGCTGCTACAAAAGAAAATTTAAGTGCACAATCAGTGTTTAATTTAGAAGAGAATAATAAAGTTGATACTACTGTTGATTTATCATTCTTAGATGCTGTTAGACCGACAATTGAAAATTATTCATTAGTTTCAACAGGTTCATTAGATAAAACAACTCATTTAGCTTCAGAATTCGCTAGTTCTCCAATTCATCAAATCGGTGATACAAATTGAAACAAAGATAAATGATTAACAGAACTTAAAACTCAAAATGTAATGACTTCAGAACAAGCTGCTAAAACTGACACAGGTAAATCATTTACATTTGTTTATAATGATGATGCAACAACTGAAAATATCTTCTACACTATGTCAAACATCGAATTTACATCATATGCAAATGATGAAACAGGAACTTTATATTTACAATTTAAGAAACTAAATAGCGAAAATGAAGCTGCAGAACAATATGTTTATGAGTTAACAGGATT
Source organism: Mycoplasma sp. 21DD0573 (assembly GCF_034863425.1). Lineage (NCBI taxonomy): Bacteria > Bacillati > Mycoplasmatota > Mollicutes > Mycoplasmatales > Mycoplasmataceae > Mycoplasma > Mycoplasma sp. 21DD0573. The sequence goes on along the minus strand of NZ_JAYFEZ010000012.1, from coordinate 23,268 downwards.
TGCAACAGTTGCTGCAGATAATAAATATTCAACATTAATTACTAAATCGCTTACATTAAGTGAAGAAAAATTAAAAGCTAACTACTCATCTATTCAAGCATTGAACGATTATGTAGCAACTTTAAATGAAGAAACTAAACCTGAATTTATCAAAGCTAACTTTGATTTACAAGTCAATGATTTAGTAGCGATAGATTGAGCACAATCAACAATTACAATTACAGATAACACATTAAATGTTCATTTAGTATTCAATCAAAACGTTTTAAAAGCCACAAAAGATGATTTAACTGCTAAATCTGTATTTGCATTAACAAGTGATAATACAATTGAACTTAGTCAAGATGTTTCATTTTTAAATCAACAAGCTTAATAAATTATTTGTGTACACAATGTTCTAGCAATTAGCACATTGTGTTTTTTATTCCTTATGCATAGGAATAAAAATATAGAACTATTTAAAAACTACCATAAGGTAAAACTTGAAAAATGTTGTAAAATATGTTTATATTTTAAATATATATTTAATTACTAGGAGCAATATGAAAATTACTGATAAAAGAACTAAATTAGTTGCTACAATTGGTCCATCAAGTGATAACTATGATATGTTATTATCATTAGTTCAAAATGGTGTAACAACAATTAGAGCAAACTTTAGCCACGGTTCACACGAAGAACAATTAAATAAATTTACATTAGGAAAAAGAGTTTCACAAGAATTAAAAGTTCCAGTTTCTCTTATGTTAGATACTAAAGGACCTGAAATTCGTATCGGAAAAATGAAAGATGGAGCTCAAGTTGTGCAATCAGGTACAGAAATGATTATCTACACAACACAAGATAAATATCTTTCACACGAAGGTACATCAACAGAAATTACAGTTGCATATGATATGGCACAAGACTTATCTGTTGGAAACCAAGTTTTAATTGATGATGGTAAATTATCAACAGTAGTTACAGAAGTTGGAAATGGTTACGTAAAAGTTAAAGCTGAAAACACACACAAATTAAAAACAAACAAACGTGTTAACTTACCAGGTGTTGACTTCTCATTACCATTCTTAGCTGAAAAAGACATCAACGACGTTAAATTCGGAATTAAAAGTGGAATTAACTATGTTGCTGCTTCATTCGTTAACTCAGCTAAAAACGTTAAAGAATTAAGAAAATTATTAGATGACAACGGTGGAAAACACATTCAAATCTTCTCAAAAATTGAATCACACTTAGGATGTGTAAACATTGATGAAATTATTGAAGCATCAGACGGTATTATGGTTGCTCGTGGAGACTTAGGATTAGAAATTCCTTACTACGATGTTCCATACTATGAAAAAATGTTCATTAGAAAATGTCGTGAAGCTGGTAAACCAGTTATCGTTGCAACACAAATGTTAGACTCAATGGAAAACTCACCACACCCAACACGTGCTGAAGTTACAGACGTTTACTACGCAGTTGAATTAGGAGCTGACTCAACAATGCTTTCAGGGGAAAGTGCAAACGGTTCATTCCCATTAGAAGCTGTTAAAACAATGACAGCTATTTCAAGAAGAGCAGAAAAAGAATTCTACTCAAGAAACTACTACGAAATTCAATTAGAAAAAGTTTGAAAAAATTCAGATCAATCAAACAAACGTTCACAAATTGCTTACTCAATAGCTCAAAAAGCACAAGAAGGAAAATACAAATATGTTGTTGTTTTATCAAGAACAGGAGCTTTATTAAAAGAAGTTGCTAAATTCAGACCTAACTCAACAGTTATTGGTATTGTAAATGATCCATTATTAATCAATGCATTCGGTTCATATTCATCAGTATGAAACTCAGTTGATTCAGAATCATTATTCCCACTTGTAAAACAAGATCACGAAAATGCTGTTTCAGCATTAGAACCATACGGAATTCAACAAGGAGATGCTTTCTTAGTTGTTGAAAACGATCAAATTACAGAACACGTTGTTAAGTAATTTGCATTAAGTAATTAATTACTAAAACACCTATGTATTAGGTGTTTTTATTTTTACCCTCAAAAAATCAATTTGCTATAATTAAAAAATTAATTAGCAAACTAATTATTCCTTACTTTTAAAACACATAATACATAATGAAAGAGAGAAAAATATGGAAAATGTAAATATTTTCGCTCTTGGAGGACAAGACGAAAACGGTAAAAACTGTTATGTTTTTGAATATAATGATGACATTTTTATAGTTAATGCAGGTGCTAAGGTGCCTTTAAATATGTCAAATGGTGTTAATACACTTATTCCAAATTTCGATTATTTAATCAAAAACAAAGACAGAATTAAAGGTTTATTCATCACAGACATTAAGAATGAAACATTCAGTGCAATCCCTTGATTATTAATGAAAATTCCTAACCTTAAAATCTATACTTCTGCATTTAATCAAGTTTTAGTTATTGACAGAATTACAAAATACGATATTCAACTCAAAAAAGGACAAGTTCAAGTTATTAGACAAAAACTTCAATTTGGTGATTTGACAATCGTTCCTTTTGGACTAACAGGTTCAATGCCTGGAAACATTGGGTTTAACTTCCAAACTAAAACAGGTGACTACTTATTTATGTTTAACTATGTTGAAGGTAACTTAGGAATTTATGGAAAGGTTTACTTCCCATTACTTGCAAAATACTTTGAAGGTAGAAAAATTGTGGCTATCGTTTCAGATGCTGGTAAATCAAACGTTTCAGGTAGAGGAATTGAAAAATATAATGCATATACAGAACTTGATGATATTTTCAAGAAAGCAAATCCTGATGAAAAAATAATTATTGGTGCCTATGGTGAAGAAATGGTTACATTGCAACAAGTTTTAGATTTAGCAATCAAATACAATAGGCCAGTAGTTCCATACGGAAAAACATATGCTGATTTATTAGATTTAATTTCTAAATTCTCAACAGTAGTGCCATTACCAAAATTAATTGACCACAGACAAATTAATAAGCATTCAAATGCTATTGTTTTAATTACTGCATCAACTGAAAGACTTTATTCACGTTTCAATAGAATTACAGAAAATAATGACGTTTATTTAAAAATTAAACCTAGTGACACTGTAATTATGTTAGCTCCACCAGTTAATGGTCTTGAGTCTGATTATGCACAAACAATGGATGAAATAGCTAAAATCACGCACAACCTATTTGATATTAGTGAAAAAATGTTCTTCTACGTAAGGCCTACAAGAGATGATTTAGTTTCACTTGTAAAAGTTCTTAAACCAGATGTATTCATGCCTGCTCAAGGTTTATACAGATATTTAGTTTCAGCTAGTGATTACATTAATGATGAACTTAAGAATGTTCAAGACATCAATACACTTGTCTTAATGAATGGAAAGATAGCTCACTTTATTGATGGTAAATTATTTAGTCACAATGGAAAAGTTAAAGAAGTTGGAACTACTATTATTGATGGTTTTGGAGTTGGAGACATTTCATCTGAAGTTATTTCTGAAAGAGAATTTTTAGGTAGAGAAGGTGTTATTGTAATCAATATTATGTACGATTCAAAAACGCGTAACTTAACTGGACAATTACATATTAATTATGTTGGTGTTATTGATATTTCTGAGCAAGAGCAAATGACTAACTTAATTAAGCAAATCGTTGTAGATGTAGTTAAATCAAACAGCTGCAAACGTATGTATGATTTAAATGAAAAATTACGTAAAACAATTAGAAAGAAAATATTCAAAGCAACTGATAAAGACCCTATGATTGCTTTATCACTTTTAGCTGTTTAGAGGTGAATATGTTTGAAAATTTAAAATGAGAAGAAGCTAAAAAAATAATTGAAGCTAACAAAGATAACGAATTAATTTTCTTAAATTTCACTACTCAATGATGTGGTGATTGTAAAATGATGAAACCTATTGTAGAGGAAATTGCTAAAGAATATGAAGGAAATCATAGAATTCGTTTCATTAATGTGGATGCTGAAGAAGCTCAGTTATTCAGAGTTCCTAATACAAAATGGCAGGTTTTAAGAGTTCCTACAATGATGTTATTACAAGGTCAAACTATCCAAGAAAAAGCTTATGAATACGTTCCATTTCAGATTTTAAATAACTGAATTTTAAAGAAAATTTCATAAGAAAAAGCTCCTTGATACACTGAGAGGAGTTGCTAGAAATAAAAACAGAAATTTCGGTTTCTGTTTTTTAATTTTTACTATATAATCAATAAGCAACTATAGCTATGAATTTTAAGGTTGCCAACGTGCCAAAATGTTGTTGAGGACACGTTGGGTTTTTAAAAGGAGCTATGTTCAAAATCAAGAACAAAGGAGACAACAATGAGTAAGTTAAACATCAAAGTTAAAGGGTTTGACCACGCATTAGTTGATGCTGCTGCAAAAAGAATTTACGAAATTGCAAAAGCAACAGATGCTAAAGTAAGTGGACCAATTCCTTTACCTACAAAAAGAGATGAAATTACTATCTTAAGATCTGTTCACGTTAACAAGAAAAGCCGTGAACAATTCGAAAGCAGAACACACCAAAGATTAGTTGTAATTACCGATCCTTCTGCTAAAACTCAAGATCAATTACAAAGACTTGAATTACCAGCTGGTGTGGATATTCAAGTTAAAGTTAAATAATCAAATTTAATACCCAAATTTTTAAGGAGACAATATGAAAGGAATCTTAGGACGTAAAGTTGGTATGACTCAAATCTTTACTGAATCAGGAAAAAGCGTTCCTGTTACAGTAATCGAAGTACAACCAAATGTTGTTTCAAAAGTTTTAACAAACGACAAAGATGGTTACGTTGCAACACAACTTGCTACAGCTGATAAAAAAGCAAGTAGAGCAAACAAACCTGAAATTGGTCACTTTGCTAAAGCTTCAACAACACCTAAGCGCTTCGTTAAAGAAGTTCGTGATATGTCAGGATACGAACTTGGAGATTTAATTAAAGCTGACATTTTTAAAGCAGGTGAACTTGTAGACGTTACAGGTACATCAAAAGGGAAAGGGTTCGCTGGTACAATTAAAAGACATAACCAACACATCGGACCCAAATCTCACGGTGGAGGTGGAGGATCTCAACCTATTAGACAAACAGGATCACTTGGGGATATCTCAGGTAACCGTGTTTACAAAGGTATGACAATGCCAGGACACCTTGGACATGTTAAAACAACAGTTCAAAACTTAGAAGTTGTTAAAGTAGATGTAGAAAACAACTTATTATTAATCAAAGGTTCAATTCCAGGACCTAAAAAATCATTCGTAGTAGTAAAAGAAGCGGTTAAAGGATTACCAAGCCGTGAAGAAATTAAATTAGTAAACGTTAAAGAAGCTATGTTAATGAACGAACTTATTGAAAAAGCTAAAAAATTCAACATTGAAGTTACAGTTGGAATGAACGCACAACAATTACAAGAATTAATTGATGCTGCAGAAGCAAACAAAGGAGAATAATTTATGGCAGAAACAGTTAAAAAATCTACAACAGCTAAAAAAGCTGCTCCTAAATCATCTCCAGCTAAAAAAGCTTCAACAAAGCCAGCTGCTGCAAAATCAGCTAAAGTTACAGTTCAAAAAGACAAAAACGTTGCTAAAGTTGCTCATAAAGCAGATTTACCAGCACAATTATTTGCTAGTGAAAAAATTTATGAACAAGCAGTATTTGACTCAATCTTATCAGAGAGAGCATCAAGAAGACAAGGAACACACAAAGTTAAAAACCGTTCAGAAGTAAGTGGTTCAGGTAAAAAACCTTGAAGACAAAAAGGAACAGGTAGAGCACGTCACAGTTCTATGCGTTCACCAATCTGAGTTGGAGGGGGAAGAGCATTCGGACCTAAACCAAACAGAAACTACTCACTTAAAGTTAACAAGAAAGTTAAATTCCGTGCATTTATTTCAGCTTTAACATTATTAGCACAAGATCAAGCTGTTATCGTTGATGATTTAGCATTAGACACAATCTCAACAAAAACAGTTGCTGCTAAATTAGCTGAATTAAAAGTAGCAAACTTAAAACATGTTTTAGTTGTTACAGAAAACACAATGGTTTACAAATCAGTTAGAAACTTACCAAACGTTACAGTTGTTAAAGCTAACTCATTAACAGTTGAAGCTGCTATTGCTGCTGACGTTATGATTGTTTCAAACGAAAGTCTTGAATTATTAAAAGGGAGAATTAAATAATGGAATTAACAAGAATCATTAAAGCTCCAGTTTTAACTGAAAAATCAGACATTCAAAGAGCTAAAGGTGTTTACACATTCAAAGTAGACTTCCACGCAAACAAATTCCAAATTGCACAAGCTGTTGAAACAATTTTCCAAGTTAAAGTTGACAAAGTTAGAACAATCAAAGTTGATAAAAAAGCTAAAAACGTAGGACGTTTCCACGGATTTACAAACCGTTACAAAAAAGCTATGGTTACTTTAAAAGAAGGTTCAACATTAAACTATGTTCCATCAGACGCTGAAGAAGCAGTTTTAGCTGAAACTAAAGCTAAAGCAGATGAAGCTAAAAAAGCAAAAGCTTCTAAAGCTTCAGAAGTTGAGAAAAAAGCTGCTGCTAAATTAGCTGCTAAAAAAACAACAGCTAAAAAAGCAAACACAGCAGTTAAGAAAACTACTACAAAACGTAAAGTTGGTGGAGAATAATTAAATCCGATGAACTTTATGTTCAAATCAGACAATTAGTTAAGGGGTTTTAGATAGTTGCTTAAAAGATAATCTTGCAAATCCCCAAATATTTTTAAGCAAAGGAGAAGACAAATGGCTATTAAACATTTTAAGCCAACTACAAATGGTCGTAGAAACATGTCTACTCTTGATTACAGACAAAACTTATCAGGTCACGCTCCAGAAAAATCACTTTTAGTGAATTTAAAAAATCATGCTGGACGTAACAACCAAGGTAAAATTACTGTTAGACATCATGGAGGACGTGTTAAAAGATTCTACAGACTTGTAGACTTTAAACGTAATAAAGATAACATCCCTGCTACAGTAAAAACTATTGAATATGATCCAAACAGATCAGCAAACATTAGTTTAGTTGTATACGCAGATGGAGAAAAAAGATACATTTTAGCTCCTAAAGGTATTAAATTAGGACAAAAAGTTGTTTCAGGAGACAACGTAGATATTATTGTTGGTAACACATTACCACTTTCAAACATTCCTGAAGGTACATTTGTACACAATATTGAAATGCAACCAGGTGCTGGAGGACAAATTGCACGTAGTGCAGGTACATCAGCTCAAATCCTTGGTAAAGATGACAATGGAAAATACGTAGTGTTAAGATTAAAATCTGGTGAAACACGTCGTATCTTAGCTCGTTGCCGTGCAACAATTGGTGTTGTAGGAAACGAAGAACACTTATTAGTAAATATTGGTAAAGCTGGAATTAACAGACACAAAGGTATTAGACCTACAGTACGTGGATCAGTAATGAACCCAGTAGATCACCCACATGGAGGAGGGGAAGGTAAACAACCAGTTGGTCGTAAAGCTCCTCTTACACCATGAGGTAAAAAAGCTCTTGGAGTTAAAACAAGAAAAACTAAGAAATCTTCAAATAAACTTATTTTAAGAAGAAGAAAGGATGCTAAATAATGGCACGTAGTCTTAAAAAAGGTCCATTCGCAGATGACCATTTACTTAAAAAAGTAGATGCTATCGTTGAAGGAAAAGCACCTAAAAAACCAATTAAAACTTGATCAAGACGTTCAACAATTTTCCCTAACTTCGTTGGATTAACATTTGCAGTACACAACGGAAAACAATTTGTTGAAGTTTACGTTACAGATGACATGGTAGGTCACAAATTAGGAGAATTCTCACCAACTAGAACATTCTCTGGTCACGGTGCAGATAAAGGGAAGAAGAAATAATGCAAAAACAACAAGCAAAAGCTCACGTTAAATTGCAAAGAGTTAGTGTATCTAAAGCTAAATTAGTTGCAAACTTATTTAGAGGTAAAGATGTAACTGTTGCTTTAGGGTTATTACACAACACAAACAAAAAATCAGCTCCTATTTTCATCAAGTTATTAAACTCAGCTGTTGCTAACGCAACACACAACCATGGTTTAGATGCTACAAAATTATTCGTAAAAGAAGTTTATGTAAATGAAGGTCCAACTCTTAAAAGATTCCAACCAAGAAGCCAAGGTAGAGCTTACTCTATCTTAAAACGTACATCAAATTTATCAATCACATTAGAGGAGAGAAATTAATATGGGACAAAAGGTTAATCCAAATGGTTTCCGTTACGGAATTTCAAAAGCTCACAACTCACAATGATTTGCAGAAAAAGCTAACTTTGGTTCATTCTTAGTTGAAGATGCTAAAATCTACAAATTCTTTGATAAATTAGTACGTCAATACCAAATTGGTAAAGTTGAAGTAAAACGTAACGCAAACAACAAAGTTACAGTTTTAGTTCACACAGCTAAACCAGCTGCTATGTTAGGTGCTGAAGGTAAAAACATTCAAGACTTAACATTAGCATTATCAAAATTTATTAAAAACAAAAACTTAAACTTAAATGTTCAAGTTTTAGAACTTAAAAATCCAGATTTAAATGCAAAATTACTTGCAGAAATGATTGCAACAAAATTAGAAAACCGTGAAAGTTTCCGTTCAGCACAAAAAATTGCTATTAGAAATGCAATGCGTGCTGGTGCTAAAGGTATCAAAACAGCTGTTTCAGGACGTTTAAACGGAGTTGATATGGCTAGAACAGAAGGGTACTCAGAAGGAGAAATGAAACTTCACACATTAAGACAAGATGTTGATTACGCTACAGCTACTGCTAGAACAACATACGGTGCAATTGGTGTTAAAGTTTGAGTATCATTAGGTGAAAAATTGGAAGGGGATAAATAATGCTTCAACCAAAAAGAACCAAATACAGAAAACCATTCATCCAAAGACACGACAAACGTAAAGCAACAAAAGGAAACAAAGTTTCTTTTGGAGAATTTGGTTTACAAGCTGTAACATCTGCTTGAGTAACAGCTCGTCAAATTGAATCAGCTCGTATTGCTGCTACACGTAGAATGGGACGTGAAGGGGAAGTTATTATCCGTATTTTCCCTCACTTTGCTAAAACATCTAAACCAATTGGTGTACGTATGGGATCAGGAAAAGGTACTCCTGAATTATGATATACAGCAGTTAAAGTTAATACAGTTATGTTTGAAGTGTCAGGTGTTGCAGAAGATGTAGCAAGAGACGCTTTAAGATTAGCTGGTCACAAATTACCTGTTAAATGAAAAATTATTAAAAGAGAAGAAGGAGATAAATAATGCTTTACAAAGAATTAAAAAACAAATCAGTTGATGAATTAAATACATTAGTTGAACAACTTAAAGCAGAATTATTTACTTTAAGATATCAAAACGTTACAGGTGATTTAAAAGAAACACACAAAATTGCAAACATTAGAAAAGACATTGCTAAAGTTAAAACAGCTTTAAATGAAAAAAAAGGAGCTAAATAATTATGGAAAGAAACTCAAGAAAAACTTTAGTTGGAACAGTTGTTTCTGCTGGTAAAACAGCAAAAACAATCATCGTAGCAGTTGACACATACAAAAAACACCCATTATATTCAAAACGTTACAAATCAACAAAAAGATTTGCTGTTCATGATGAAAACCATGTTGCTAAATTAGGTGACATCGTTGTTATTATGGAAACAAGACCATTATCAAAAACAAAACACTTCAGATTAGTTGAAGTTAAACAAACTGCAATCGAAGGAAATAACTAATGATTCACGAATTATCTAGAGCAAACGTTGCTGATAACTCAGGTGCTAAAGAAATTGGTGTTATTCGTGTTTTAGGTGGGTCAAAGAAAAAAACAGCAAACATTGGTGATGTTATTGTATGTTCAGTTAAAAAAGCTATTCCAAACGGTATGGTTAAAGAAGGACAAGTTGTTAAAGCAGTAGTTGTACGTTCAGCTTACGGAATTCACCGTGACAATGGTACATACATTCGTTTTGATGATAACGCAGTTGTAATTTTAAAAGAAGATGGAACACCACGTGGAACACGTGTGTTTGGACCTGTTGCTCGTGAAATTAGAGAAAAATACCCAAAAATCGTTTCACTTGCACCTGAAGTACTTTAATTTATTTATAAGGAGATAAGTTATGAATAAAATCAAATTCAAAGTTAATGATGAAGTTATGGTTATTGCCGGTAAAGATAAAGGAAAAACAGGTCAAATCGAAAAAATCTTACGTTCAGAAAACAAAGTTATCGTTAAAGGTGTAAATATTGTTAAAAAACACAACAAACCTTCACACCAAAACCAAGATGGTTCAATTTCAGAAAAAGAAGCTCCAATCCACGTTTCAAATGTTGCATATTTAGTTAAAAAAGCTACAAAAGATAAACCAGCACAAATCTCAAAAATCGGATACAAAATTGATGACAAAGGTAAAAAAGTAAGAATCGCAAAAAGAACACAAAAGGAAATCTAATATGTTAAAAAATGTTTATTTAGAAAAAGCAGTTCCTGCTTTAAAAGAAAAATACCAATACAAATCATCAATGGAAGTTCCAAGAATCGAAAAAGTTGTATTAAACATGACAGCTGGAAAAGAAATCAACAACTCAAAAGCTATTGAAGAAGTTTTAAATGAATTAACATTAATCTCTTCTCAAAAACCATACCAAACAACAGCTAAAAAATCAAACGCTTCATGAAAACTTCGTGAAGGTATGCCTATGGGTGGAAAAGTTACACTTCGTAGAGAAAGAATGTGAGACTTTTTAGACAAATTAATCAATGTTGCAATGCCACGTATTCGTGACTTCCGTGGAGCTAATCCAAAAGCTTTCGATGGAAGAGGTAACTACAACTTAGGAATTAAAGAAGAAATCATCTTCCCAGAAATCGAATTTGACAAAATCCGTAAAATCAAAGGGCTTGACGTTATTATTGTAACTTCAGCTAAATCTGACCAAGAAGCTAAAACATTATTAGAAGCACTTGGTGTACCATTCGAAAAAAAAGGAGCTAAATAGTTTATGGCAAGAAAAGCATTAATCGCAAAAGCTAAACGTCACCCTAAATTCTCAACACGTGCTTACACACGTTGTGAATTATGTGGACGTCCACACTCAGTTTTAAGAAAATACAAAGTATGTCGTATCTGCTTTAGAAACCTTGCACACGAAGGTAAAATTCCAGGTATGAAGAAAGCGAGTTGATAATTATGTTTATTACAGATCCAATTTCAGATTTAGTTGTTAGAATCAAAAACGCTAACATTAGAAAACATAAAACTGTTTCAATTCCATATTCAACTAAAAAAGAAGCTATTGTTAAGTTAATTTTAGAAGAAGGGTACATTGCATCTTACACAGTTTCAGGTGAAGGTGTAAACAAAGAATTAGTAGTTACATTAAAATACAAGAAAAACAAACAAGCTATCGTTGACTTTAAAAGAGTTTCTAAGCCAGGTCTTAGAACTTACGTTAAAGCAGATGAAATTCCTAGTGTTTTATCAGGTTACGGTACAGTAATCATCTCTACTTCAAAAGGATTAATGACAGGAAAACAAGCTAAGGAGGCTAATGTTGGTGGTGAAATCATCGCTTACATTTGATAATTAGTATGTCTCGTGTTGGAAATAGAGTTTTAGTTATTCCTGCTGGAACAGAAGTTTCAGTTAACGGTAACACAGTTACAGTTTCAGGAAAACACGGAAAATTAGAAAGAACATTTAGTCCATTAATCAAAGTACAAGTAGAAAACAACCAAGTTACAACAGTACGTGCAAATGAAAACAAACAAACAAAACAATTACACGGAACAACAAACGCTCTTATCGCAAACATGATCAAGGGAGTTTCAGAAGGATTCCAAATTGATTTAGAAATCAAAGGAGTTGGGTACAAAGCTGAACTTAGAGGAAATGAACTTGTAGTTAACGCTGGATACTCACACCCAGTTTCAAAACAAGTTCCATCAGAATTAAAAGTTACAGTTGCTAAACCTACAGAAATTTCAGTATTTGGAATTAGCAAAGAGCAAGTTGGACAATTTGCTTCAGTAGTTAGAGCAATCAGAAAACCTAACGTGTACTCAGGTAAAGGTATTTCTTACAAAGGTGAAAAAATTAGACGTAAAGAAGGGAAAACAGCTTCTAAATAATTTAGGAGTTGCTAGGTGAATAAAATGAAAGCAAAATCAAGAAACGCAGCTAGAAAAGTTAAACATGTTCGTTTACGTCAACACATTAGCGGTACAGCTACAAAACCTCGTTTAAATGTATTCAAATCACACCAAAACTTCTATGCTCAATTAATCGATGACACAAAAGGTGTTACATTAGCAAGTGTTTCAACACTTAAAAATGAAAAATACTCAGGAAACATCGCTGCAGCATCAGAATTAGGTAAATTAATGGGTGAAAAAATTAACAAATTAGGTATTACAGAAATCGTTTTTGACCGTGGTGGATACATCTACCATGGACGTGTTAAAGCATTCGCAGAAGCAGTAAGAGAACAAGGAGTTAAATTCTAATGGAAAACAAAAAAGAAGTTAAATTAGAAGCTGGAACAAAAGAAGTTACAGCAAGAAGACCAAGAACAGTTAAATCAGAAGCTACAGAAAACAAACAAGAACGTGCAAACAGAAAACCAATGAACAGAAGACCACGTCAAGCAGCTCCTAAATTCGAATCAGAATTCTCAGAAAAAGTAGTTGACATTGCTCGTGTTACAAAAGTTGTTAAAGGTGGAAGAAGATTCAGCTTCTCAGCTTTTGTTGTAGTTGGGAACAAAAAAGGTCTTGTAGGATTTGGACACGGTAAGGCAAACGAAGTTCCAGATGCTATCAAGAAAGCTGTTAAAGATGCACAAAATAACCTTGTTTCAGTACCAGTAGTTAATGGTACAGTTCCACATGAAATTACTGCTAAATTCTTAGCATCTAAAGTAATGTTAAAACCTGCTCCAAAAGGAAAAGGACTTATTGCTTCAGGAACAGTTCGTGCTGTTGTTGAATTAGCTGGATACACAGATATCGTTACAAAAACATATGGATCTCGTTCAAAAGCAAACGTTGTTAAAGCTACAGTTAAAGCGTTATTAAACATGAGAACTGTTGAAGAAATCGCTGAAATCAGAGACAAAGAAGTTAAGGATTTATAATATGGCAATTAAATTAAATACTTTAAAATTCACAGAAGGTTCAAGACCAGAAAAACACCGTAAAGGTAGAGGACACGCTGCTGGAAAAGGTAAACAAGCTGGTAAAGGACAATCAGGTCAAAACAAACGTAAAGGTCACAGATTAGGATTCGAAGGGGGTCAAACACCATGATTCCGTAGAATCGGAAAACGTGGATTTAACAATGTTAACCACGTTGAATACCAAGTAATCAACCTTGCTGATTTAGAAACAAGATTTAACGACGGTGATGTAATCACAATTGAAGCTTTATTCAGTGTAAACTTAATTAAAAGAAATATGCCTGTTAAATTATTAGGAAATGGTACATTAACAAAGAAATTAACAATCGATGTACACAAAGCATCAGCATCAGCTAAAGAAGCTTTTGCTAAATTAGGTGGAACAATTAACGAATTATAATTTCTAAATTCAATTAAACATATAAGACACTTTAGCTATTGCTAAGGTGTTTTTTTATTTTTGGCCTTCTTTATTAAAACATTAAAATTTCATTAAAATAACTGCTAAATTTTAACTTTTTGCAAAATATATAAACTATTTAAACAATGCAATTTATACAAAAAGAGGAATATAAACAAAATCAAGCAAATAGCTAAGAAAGTAGCACTTATCAAACTCTTTTACAACCTTGTCCTTGTTTTAGCTATTAGATAACTTGTTGGTATATTTAACCACAAGATACCGAAATTGTTGCAGCAACAAAAATAGATGATATTGCGCCAAATGGGATTAATATTTTAGTTATTTTCATACATTCCTTTTAATAATTGCATTAGATAACTTTGTTATCTATCCTTATTCTAAAAAATGTAAGTAAATTCTGAAAAAAGTAGGACTTAGTGATTGTTTTAAAAAAAAGACATTAAAAAAATCACAACTTCGATAGTCATGATGTTTAAATAGATTAATCTAATGGTGCCGCTTATGAGAATCGAACTCATGATGGTTGGTTACGAGTCAACTGTTTTACCACTAGAACTAAAGCGGCTAATGGTGGAGATAAGGGGAATCGAACCCCTGTCCACAAATTGAGCATGTTGCTGCGTCTACAGTTTAGAATACTTTTGACAACTGTTTTAATGATAAAGTATTCGAAAAATATTAAACAGTTTGGCTAAATTTCACATTAGTTTGCCAAAGCTAATGCTATCCTCTTAAAAGACCAACTTTAATATAGAAAGGAGCTACATTAAAGTCACCAGATTGCATTTAATTAAGCAAAAACTGGGTTTAAGTTGTTCATTGAGAACATTGCAAAGTTTGAAACTTTGTTTTCTTTTTTAACGTTTCCATTTAAGAAAGTCTAGAAGTAATTATAGTCTACCACACTACTGCAACAACAACACCCCAAAGTATGTCGAAACCATTATATCCCCATAATGATTATTTATATGAATTAATTAGCTTATTGAGTTTTTTATTAACTTCGTCTTTAATGATTTGTTGTCTTTTATCATACTTTTTAAGACCTTTAGCTAAAGCTATTTCTACTTTAATTCTTGATGAAGAATTAAAGTACATTTTTAAAGGTATGATAGTAAGACTTTGTGATTCTGTAGCAAATTTAATCTTACGAATCTCATTTTTATGAAGAAGTAATTTTCTATCTCTAAACTCATCTGCTTTTACGTGCATATATTGCTTGAAGTAAGCTTCCTTAAGATACATTTCACCTTTGTAAATTGAACAAAAGGCATTTGAAATGTCAATTGAATTAGCTCTAGCTGATTTTACTTCTCAACCAAGTAATTCAATTCCTGCTTCATATTTATCAATAATTTCATAGTTGTGATGAGCTTTTTTATTTGTGCTAATTATCTTCATACAATTAAATTTTACTATATTGTTTTATAAACATTTTATTTTTTCACTTATGTGCTACCAGTAAAAGGGGCAAGGAATTTTAGCAAAATTTATTATAATTTTAATAATTATTTATATAGATATTTTTTTAAGTAAAAATACCTTGAAATTATTTAAAGGAGGTATTAATGGACAAAATATATAATCACACGCTAGTTGAAAAAGACATTGATAAAAAATGACAAGCTAAGAAATATTTTCAAACTCATGATTTAGATAAAAAACCTTTCACTATTTTGTTGCCACCACCAAATGTGACTGGTAAGCTACATTTAGGTCATGCACTTGATGTTTATATACCGGACACAATTATAAGATATAAGAAACTTAATGGTTTTGATGTTATGTGAGTTCCAGGTATGGATCACGCCGGAATTGCTACACAATCAAAAGTTGAGGATGTTTTATTCCAATCAACAGGTCAAACTCGTCACGATTTAGGTAGAGAAGCTTTCGTTGATAAGATTTGAGAATGAAAAGCTGAATATGCAAACTTATTTAGACAACAATGATCAAAAATTGGTCTAGCACTTGATTATTCAGCTGAAAGATTCACACTTGATGCAGAAGCTAATGAAGCTGTTTCAAAAGTTTTCATTGACTTATACAACAAAGGTTTCATTTACAAAGGTGTTAAAGCAATTAACTGAGATGTTAAGTTACAAACTGCTTTATCAAACATTGAAGTTAATAATGAACCTACAGAGCAAAAAATGTACTACATCAATTATCCAATTAAGGGTTCAAACGATGTATTGACAATTGCTACTGTTAGAACTGAAACTTTATTAAGCGACGTTGCTGTTGTATTTAATCCAAATGACTCAAGATACAAAGATTTAGAAGGAGAAGTTGTAATTCACCCAATTACTAAAAAAGAATTACCAATCATACCTGATGAATATGTTGATATTGAATTTGGTTCAGGATTAATGAAACTTAGTGCACATGCAGAAGTTGATATTGATATTATAAAAAAACACAATCTTGAAATCAATGAAACAATTTCAAAAGATGGTTTAATTAACTATCCTGCATTACCTGAATTCCACGGTTTAGAAAGATTTGTAGCAAGAGAGAAGATTGCACAATTCTTACAAGATAATGGTTATATTCAAAAAGTTGAAACAACAATTTCAAATGTTGGTATTTCAGATAGATCTAAAACACCAGTTGAAATTTTAGTGCTACCACAATGATTTGTTAAAATGGAACACTTCAGAGATTTAATCTTAAAAGATTTAGATTCTCCAGAAGCTGTTAAGTTCTATCCAAAACGTTTTGAATTAACTATGCGTCAATGAATGGAAAATGTTTATGATTGAACAATTTCTAGACAGCTTTGATGAGGACACAGAATTCCTGCTTGATATGACCAAGATGGTAATATGAAAGTTCAAGTTGATTCACCAGGTGAAGGATGAGTTCAAGATCCAGATGTTCTAGATACTTGATTCTCATCAGGACTTGCTCCATTTGTGTTCTTAGGATGACCTCAAACTGATGAAAAACTAAAAAGATATTATCCAACATCTCTTTTAGTTACAGGTTATGACATTATTTTCTTCTGAGTAGCTAGAATGTACTTCTTTGGACTTGAATTTACAGGTCAAAAACCATTTGATAGATTACTGCTTCACGGCCTTATTAGAGATGCACAAGGTAGAAAAATGTCTAAATCATTAAACAATGGTGTTGACCCTATGGATATGGTTGATAAATATGGTTCAGATGCTTTAAGATGATTCTTAATCACAAATACAACACCAGGTTTAGATATTAAATTCTCAGACGATAAAGTTGAAGCTGCTTGAAGAGTTAATAACAAGTTATGAAACATTGCTAGATACATTAATGAACTAGAAGATAATAACAATGAAGCTACTGATGCAGATAAGTGAATATTAAATCAACTTAAAAACTTATCAGTTAAGATCGATTCACTTATTGATAACTATGAGTTTTCAATCATCGGTTCAGAAATCTACAAATTTATTTTCACAGACCTTAGTGGATGATATGTTGAATTCTTAAAGAGTTCATATTCTAAAAAATCAGCTCTTGAAGTCCTAAGAAAAACTTTAATTGTGCTTCATCCATTCTTACCATTCATAACAGACAGGTTATATTCAGAAATCTTTAATGCAGAATTATTAGAACAATTATGACCTAAATTTGAAGATGATCATTCAACTGATTATATAAACACAGTTATTGAAGTTGTAACTGAACTTAGAAAATATCGTGAAAATAATCAAATTTCTAAAAAAGAAGTTCTTATTTATTCACTTAAAAACGATGTTCCACAAGTTGCTATTGAGACAATTAACAAAATGGTATTTGCTTTATACTTAGATAATAACGATTACTTAATAGCACTAAATGAGAATGTTTTATTCATAAAACAATCAGATGAAACAAAACAAAGAAATAAAGAGCTCCTTTTAGAAAAAATTAATTTTGTTAAAGAAGAAATAGCTAGAGCAGAGCAACTTTTAAACAATGAAAGATTCGTTTCAAAAGCTCCTGCTGATAAAGTTGCTGTCGAAAAAGCAAAATTAGAAAAATATACAGATGAACTTAAAAAATATGAGGAGGAATTATCATGCAAATATTAAGCGGTAAAGAGTTAGCTAAACAAGAATTAGCTAAATTGAAACAAGAGATAATTGATCTTGATTTAGAAAGAAAATTAAGAATGGCAATTATCCAAGTAGGAGATAATGCTGCTTCAAACAAATACATAGCTCACAAATTAAGAGTAGCCGAAGATTTAGGGATTGAGGCTGAATTATTCAAATTTGATGAGGATATTTCTCAAGACAGATTACTTAAGAAAATGGACAGAATCAATGAAAAATTCGATGGAATCATTGTTCAGTTACCATTGCCTTCTCATTTACCAACTCAAGTTATTTTAGATGCAGTTCCATATGATAAAGACATTGATGGACTTACAACAAAAAATGAATTCAGATTATATAACGATACAGCTGACAAACACTTTATTCCAGCTACAGCACGTGGTGTTTTAGAATTAATGGAACACTATGGAATTGATGTAGAAAACAAAAGAGTATGTGTTGTTGGAAGATCACATGTTGTAGGAAAACCTCTTGCACACATTATTAAAAGAAAAAATGCTAACGTCTCTACATATAATGAAGAAACAGGAATTAAAGGTATTGAAAATGCAGACATATTAATTGTTGCAATAGGTGTTGCAAAATACATTAAAGCTCACAATGTTAAAGAAGGTGCTATTGTTATCGATGTTGGAACTAACTTAGATGACAAACTTTCAGCAGAATTATCAGGTGATGTTGACTTTGAAGATGTTAAAGATAAAGTAGCTGCAATTACACCAGTTCCTGGTGGAGTTGGACCTATGACTGTAGTTGCATTAATGAAAAACTTAGTTGACATTGTTAAATAGGAGATTAATGCAGAAACCTAAAATTATTTTTATCGATTTAGATGGAACTGCCTTAGATGGGCCAGAAGAAAAATTCTGAATGCGTAGCGCAACAGAATTTACTAAAAAAACACTTACAGAGTTAAATAAACAAATTCCAGTTGTGGTTGCAACTGGTCGTGGTTTAAGTGCAAAAACTTCTGATATTGTTAAAGGTTTAACAGGAGAAATTACATATATAGCTTGAAATGGAGCTGTTACAGTTGAGAATGGAAAAATTATTTCAGAGGAAATAATTGAACATGAAAAAGCACAGTTATTATTTGATTTAATCTCTAAAAACTTTGCTTTTGTAACAATTGATTCAAGTCACGTATATGTAAAGAACTACTTATATTACATTATTAAATTTGTAAATAAAATTTACAAAAACTTTTCTAATAAATTCAGATGAATTACAAATGCAAAACCATACAAAGACTTTAAAAACGATTATCCTATACACAAGGCTCTTTTATCTAGTTTATCAGCTAGAAAGGCTGCTAAATTTGCTAAAAGATGAAAAGAAAAATATGGACACATATTTGAAATAGCATTTGTTGGAGAAAAAAATAAAACCTTAGAAATTACTAAGATTGGTTCATCAAAAGGCGAAGCTGAAGTTGCATATTGCAAACTTAAGGGAATTGATCCTGAAGATGCTATGCACATTGGTGATTCAATGAATGATTCAACTACAAAAGATAAAGTTGGAACATTAATTGCAATGCAAAATTCAGTTCCTGAACTAAAGAAAATTGCTGATGAAATCACTGAATTCCCGTGCAATCAATCTGGACTTGCAAAGTATTTATCTCAATTTTTAGACAAGTAAATTTTTCACAAAATATGGAATAAATTTTCCATATTTTTATTTTTTATTTGTATAAAATTATAAGTAATATAATTTTTAAATTATATTGATACATAATACAACTAAAATAATAGAAATTTTTAACCTTATTTTAAGGAGGAAAAATGAAGAAAATTTTTAAAAAATTATTTTTAACATCAAGTTTAGCGGCTAGTGCTATTTTACCGATGGTTTCACTTTCATGTAATAAAACAGGTGATAATGCAAGAAAAGAAATTGTTACACCAAAACCAGTTATTCCTGCTACACCAGCTGAGGTTTCATTAGAAAATGCAAGCAATGTATTTAAACCTATCGAAATTCCTGCTACTTCAAAAGATCAAATCTTAACTTATTTAAAAGATGGAAATAACAAATTCTTATACTTCATGAGAAATACAAATGAAATTGGTTTAAACAGAAAAACAGGACCAGCTGTTGGGGCATTATTTGAAGAAGCTATTAATGCTAAATTCCATCCAGCAAACTTTGAAGAACCAATTTTCACATACAAAAGTACAGATAGACCAAATGGTGATATTAACTTCCAATTTAATGCAAGTACAAATGAATTAACTTTAACATACAAAGCTGCAATTAACACAGGTGCTGCTGATAATAGTGGATATGAATTTTCAACTAAAACATTCACATCAAAATTTACTGTTTTCTTTAAGGAAGCACAAACTACAACAACACCAACAACAGGTGGAAACACAGGTAGTTCAAATATAACTATTACACCAGTAAATTCAAACTACTCATACAACTATGATTCAAGCAATAATTACTATGCATCAGCTAACGGAAAAAGCGGTGCAGAATTATATGCTGCATTATTAAAAATTCAAAAAGCACATTTATCAGGTGTTAGAGAATATAAATATATTCCAGGTTTCTACCAATCAAGCAACTCACCATTCAGAGATATTTACTTTGAAAAAGATAACACAATGTTAGATATTTATTCTGAAAACCCAACAGGTACAGATCCATACACATATAGATCTTACCCAACAAGTAATAATGCTTCTGGTGAGAGCTATGGAATGAACAGAGAACACGTTATTCCTCAATCTTGATTCAGTAAAGAATCACCAATGGTTTCAGACGTTCACCACATTTATCCAACAGATATTAAAGTAAACGGAGTAAGAAGTAACTATCCTCACGATTTAGTTGCAAATGCTTCTGCTAGTTGAACATCAATGAACGGTGGAAAATTAGGGACAAACTCAATTGGTATGACATCATTTGAACCAATCAATGAATTCAAAGGTGACATTGCTAGATCATACCTTTACTTCACTGTAACTTACAATGACAGAAACTTAGCAGCTACATCTCAATCAATCTTCACAAGAACAGCACCTTACATTAAAGAACACTACTTTAATACTTTTGCAAACTGAACAGCAACTGATCCAGTTTCTCCATTTGACGTTGCAAGAAATAATAAAATTGCTGCATTTGAAGGTGGATTAAGAAACCCATTCATTGACTACCCTAACTTATTAGAAAGCTTAGTTGGATCAAATCCTAAACCATTCACAAACTTAGGAGTACTTGTTTCAGCTACACAAAAGAATTAATCAAATAGGCCAAAATGGCTTATTTTTTTCACATTTTGTGAAAATTAAGGCTATTTTCTATCACTTTTTTAAAAAAGTGATAATAGTAAAGGTATGAAAAAGTTTTTAAAACCATTATTAGTATTATCATTATTTGTTACATCTACATCAGTATTATCAACTCAATGTTCACAAAAAAATCCAGAACCATCAAATCCAGTTGATGCTAACCCGACACCAGAACCTAAGAAACCAGTTACAGATCCAATAACTCCACCTATTTCAAATCCAAACACTGAACCATCAAACCCAGATCCGGTAGAACCTGAGCCAGAACCAACTGATCCACAACCTGAACCAGATCCTACTCCAACACCAGAACAACCAAAAGAACCCGAACCGGAAGATCCGGATAAAGCAGAGGATAGTGTTTATACAGGACAACCTATAAACGAATACGAAATACCTGATGCTTCAAACGTAGTTACTAACCCAATGTCTTTAACAGAAGAAAACAAGCAAGCAATTGTTTCAGGATTAAGTGCACAAGATGCAAAACTTGTCTTCAATGCTGCTGATAACACACTTCGCTTGAACAACACAAATAATACATTTGTTGCGATGTTAAATGATGACGGTATTTTTCAAGAGTTTAAACTTATTAATAAAGCATTTGCAGGAAACGAAATCACTAATGAAGAAATTACAAGCAACAAATTAATAGATGTTGATTCATTTGATGCACAAACAAACACAGTTGTAATTAGTTATAAAGTTACACAACCAGCTAATGGTTATATTGCAGTTGGAAGCAATGTGTATACTTCAACATTTACACTTGATTTTTCAGGTAACGTGGCTAAACCAGGTGAAAAGGATATAACAACTTTATATAACAATATTTTAGTTTCATTACCACTTTCAGGAGACTTAAAAACACAAGTTTTAGCTAAGTTAAATGCTCATGAAAATATTGCTTATATGTATACAGACAGAACAGTTGGATTAGATAAGAAAAAAGGACCAGCATTTCTTAAATTCAAATCAGAATTTGAAAACGATGAGTTCCAATTAGTAAATGATGTAGAAAAAGAATTTACATACAAAAATAAGAAATATCCAAATAGTTTCTTAAATTATGAATATAATGCACAAACACAAACACTAACAGTTAAATATAAATTAACAGTTAGAAATGAAGATAAGACATTTGACTACTCAAATGACAATTTATACACATCTGTTGTAAAACTTAACATTATTGAGGAGTCATCTACAGAAGAACCAGTTAATGGAAGTGATAATCCATCAACTCTACCATCATCAGGAAATGGCGCAACACCATCAAATCCAAATCCAGAACCTTCACAACCAACTCGACCAATTACGGTTAATGGTTTAAGATATGATGCAAGTAATAATTACTATGCACAAGCTGATGGTAAAATGGGTAATGAGTTATATGATGCATTATTAGCGATTCAAAGCAGACACTTTGGAGGAGTTCGCTCATATGGTGCTTTAGGAACATTCTATGATCAATATAATGCATTTAAAGATAAATATTTTGAAAAAGATAATACATTGTTAGATATTTATTCAGAAAATCCAAATGGAAGAGATCCATATACATTCCCTGATTTTCAATGAGGTGAAAGATCATCTGCAAGAGATGAAGGGCAAGGGACAAACAAGGAACACTTAATTCCACAATCTTGATTCAACAAAGAATCACCAATGGTTTCAGATGCGCACCACGTTTGACCTACAGATATTAAAGTTAATGCAAATAGAGGTAATTTTCCTCACGATAATGTAAGTGATGCAACTAAAACATCAAGAAATGGTGGAAAATTAGGAAGAAACTCAATTGGTGAAACAACATTTGAACCAATAGATGCATTCAAAGGAGATATTGCTAGAGCATATCTATACTTTACAGTTACATATAGAAATAGAAACTTAAATCAAAAATCAAATTCAATATTCTCAAGTACTAAACCATACATTAAAGACCACTATTATCAAACATACAAAAACTGAGTTTCAACAGATTCAATTTCACAATTTGATATTGATAGAAACAACGAAACAGCTAGATACCAAGGTGGATTAAGAAATCCATTTATCGATTATCCAGACCTTATTGATAGTCTTGAAGGTAGAAAACCATTTGTTAATAGAGGTATTTTAGTAGGTTTAGAAAATAGTTAATTAAAAAAGCAAAATAAAAACACCCTAGCCTGAGTTTCCAAGTTAAAAAGGGTTAAAAAACGAAAACACCTATAAATAAG